>DAISKN010000559.1:0-4931 GCA_036820975.1 Acidobacteriota bacterium
CGGCGTGCTCAAGAACCTGCTTCTGCTGGTGCTCACGCTCTACGGAGCGCTGATCGTCTTCATCCTGGTGGCGCTGATCCCCGTCGCCCTTATCATCAAGCTTCCGTTCCGGAAATTCTTCCGACTGGTCAAGGAGCCGGCGCTCATCGCCGAGAGAAGTCCGAGCGCCGCTCTGCCCTCGAGGGACGTATCCGGGAAGGCAACATATGCATGCACCAAGGCGGCCCCCGCTGCGGCGAGACCCATGAGGATCGCAAAGCACGAAGCGTCCAGCGCCCTCCGAAGCCAGCTCGTTTCCGGTCTCTCGCCAGGCGATTGCACCGATGCCGGTCTGTCGATCACGGCACGATTCCTCCGATCGCGGTGGCACGCGTGGCCCAGCGCCGGTGTAGTGGCCGAGCCTTGCACAGAAGCGGGACTTCGAGAAGCAAGGCGAGGCCAAGTTTCGAAGCCGTCACCGGCCTGCGCTTCCGTTGCTCGGCCAACCCGGACGACGGATAAGAGTGCGGTCAACCGATCTCGGCCAAAGCGCGATTCCGCGGACTCGACCAGATACCGAACGGCCGAAGGGGTGCGTGCTCCGGCATCTGGCGTTCCCGAATCGCCGCGAATTCTTCCGCGCCGTGCAGGTCGGAGAAGAGGCCATGTGCGCCCAGGTTCGATTTGAACTGGATGACTTCCGCACGCCCCGAAGTCGAGAATCCCGTACCGCAGAGACCGCTGATTCCCCCCGTCCTGCCGGCGACGTCGTAACCCAGGAGCGACCAACCGAGGTCCGCAAGGCTTTCGAGATCGAGGTCCTGCCAGAAACCTGCGATGTAGTCTGCTCCGAAGTCGCGTTGAAGGTCGCTGAACTCTTCCCTCGATGCGGACACGGCGATCAACCAGGCACCTCGCCAGAGCGTCATCTTCTCGGTGAGCCACTCCATGGGCACCCGGTTGAGCAAACGAACGCCCAGATTCTCGATCTCGAAAGGGCGCATTCCCCACGAGTCTGCAGCCGTGGAGATCGCGCCCCGATAGGTCGCCTCGTCCACCTTCGACCATGCTCCTTCGTCCACCGAGATCGGATATGCGATCGATGGGTCGATGAGTTGGCTCGCGCGAAGACTCTCAGACCAGATCTCTGCCGCAGAGGCCTCTGGCGAAAGGCGGATATCGAAGCCGAGCAGACGTTGGGCCGAGAGGGGCTTCATCTGACGGATAGACTACGACCGGTCGAACGAGAACGGAATGACGCCATTCAATCCAGGATACGACTCGTCGTAGGGATGCTGGCCTCGTGCGCCCTGCCACGGAGTCAAGCTTTCCTGTGTGCGCAATACAGCGCGACCGCGCTGCTTGATCTCCAAACCTCCGCACTCCTCGGCCCAGCCGCTCGGGCTTCGTCGATCGACCTCGAGCTGAAGCTCGACCGTTCGCTCCCCACCCGCGCTCATCCCGAGTCTGATCGATCCGCGGCGTGCGTAGCCGACGCATCCGGAGCGACCCGGGAACGCGGATGACCCAGAGGAATAGAACGCGACCACACCCGACGTTTCTCCCAATTCCACCGCCATCGGGCCCTCCGAGAATCCGGGGATGTAGATCGAGATCTTCGTGAAGGCGCCTTGATCCGTGGCGATCGGGATCCCAGGGGTGAACGAGCGCCAGGCGAGCACGGTCCCGGGGCCCCCGGTGATCTCGTGACCACTGAGCACGAGATCTCCCAGGCCGGAGACCTCGCGACCTTGGACGATCTGCGACGCAAGCGCCGTGTGCTGTTCGAGGGCGGTCAAGGACGCGCCTCGTACGACGAAGTACTCGGACCGAGACGCACATGACAGATGCAACGACATCCCGGCGAGCGCCATGGCAGCTCGAAGCACACGCATCTCGATTCGATGAGCCACGCGTCGTCTCTCCGCCCCTCGATCCACGGCTACTCGCCGCGAACCGCCGAGAAATCCCAGGTTCCGAGATCGGCGTCAGCACCTTCGCCGCCGGGCAGCCCGTCTGCCCCGTCGGACCAGATCTCGAACTCCGCGTCGCCGTGCTGCGCAGGCGCCATGAAATGCAGCGGGTGCCCCCACGCGTCACTCGGTCGACGCTGGATGTTTCGGCAGGGTCTCGGCATGGCGGTCGACGACGCCGAGCCAAGGTCGCGGAAGAGGGCGTTCCACTCAGCGCTGGAGACAGGCCGGCCGGCCGCCTGGCTCACGTCCCCGAGACACAGCTCGACCAGGCGGATCCGTGTGACCGTCGCCTTCCGCTTCGTCTCGTCCGCCATGCGCTGGATCACCAGCCAGGCAGCGATGGCCACCGCAACCGCAAGCGTCGCGAGGATTGCGCGCCACCCGCCGCTCACTCCACCACCAACCGCTGCAGCTTCCCCTCCGCGATCCACCCGCGCAGCTCGCGCGTCCGCTCGTCCCCCGGCTGGTCGGCGAGATACGCGTCGAGGTACGCCACCGCGTCCGCGGTGCGCCCCTGCTTCAGCATCGCGAGGGCGATCTGGCGCTCGAGGTCGGGGTGCACGCTCGGCGCGTAGAGGTCGTGGGCGCGGCGCAGGTGCTTCTCGGCGGCGGGCGCGAGCTCGGGCTTCGAGGCGAGGTAGAGGCGGCCGAGCCCGCGATGGCATTCGACGAAGTCGGGGTCGAGCACGAGGCATTGCTCGAAGCGCGCGGCGGCCATGGCGTCGGCGCCCTTCACGTCGAGGTTGTGGCCCTGGCGGTAGGTGCTGGCGACCAGCCAGAGCACGACGGGGTCCTGCGTGCCCGGCACGTCGAGCGGCCGCGCGCGCTCGAGCGCGGCGCGCCAGCGCGCGAAGACCTCGTGGCGCTCGTTCTCGCTCGACACCGTCGGGGGCCACTCGCCGATCGTGGGCTCGAGCTCGTCGAGCGCGCGGCCGAGGTCGTCGAGCGCGCGCTGGCGCTCGCGCACGGCGGTGGGCGGCTCGGGGGGGAGGGCGATCGGGGTGGGGGCGGGGAGGGGAGGCGTCGAGGCGGGCGCGGCGGGCTCCGGCTCGGGCGGCGACGAGGCGCAGCCGGCGACGGCGCCGATCGCAACGAGCAGGGCTGCGCAGAGTCGAGCCATCGGGGTCCGTCACTTCCTTCGGTGCGAGCGCGCGGCGTTGCTGCGATCGCCGTGAACGTATACCAACGATTGCTGCTACCAGCGCCGCTCGACACGAGATCCCATGGCGCGCAGGGTGCATCCGCCGATTCACCCCGGAGAGATCCTCGCGACCGAGCTCCTCGGGCCGCTACGGCTGAGCCGGAGTCGGCTGGCGAAGGACACCAGCATCTCGCCCCGGCAGATCCGTGAGATCGTCCGGGGCGTGCGGCCGATCACGGCAGACACCGCTCTGCGCCTCTCGCGCTACTTCGGAACGACCGCGGAGTTCTGGCTGAACCTCCAGATGCGGCACGACCTGGAAGTCGAGCGCGAAAGGCTCGGGGCGAGGCTGCACAAGGAGGTGGCCGTTCTGAAGCGCACGAGCTGAGGAACCGGCCGAGCCTCAAGGGCGATGGCGGCTTCGCTTCGGGCCCCGCTTCGCTCTCTGGGACGAGAAGCGCGGGAAATCGAGAGGCGGTTTCTCCCGGCCAGGGAGCCGGGCTCGCATGATGCGGTCCGAGACGCGGAGCAGCCCGCGCAACGCTTCGCCGCGCCGTGCCGCGCTGACGCCGATCCATTCGGCCGCGTCTGCAAGGTCCTCGGGAATCGGAGCCGCAGGCGCGCGTTCGAGCGCGCCACGCAGGATCGTGACCAGGATCGGATCGACCGGGAACCCGCTGCGCAGGTGCGCGAGCAGAGCGCGTGCGGCGCGGTCGTCACGCCGATTCGTGACCAGCACCCCGAGCTCGGACGCCCGCGCGCGAATCCGCGCTGCATCGAACGGCTTCGACGCCCGCGCGGCGGCGCGCTCGAGAACGTCGGGGCTCAGCGACCCGCGGAACCCGGCGAGGCTCCGCGTGCGCGTGACGCCGCTCGAAGAGCAGGTCTCGCGGATCTCGAAGCGCCCGCTACCACGGGCGATCAGGTACGCCACGGCCGATCCTCCCCGCCGCTGTCGGCTTCGAGCTCCGGGGCCCCTTCCTCGAACAGCAGCTCGATGATTTCACGGAGGTTCCGCGCGAGCTCTTCAGGCGTTGCGCATCCTCCGAGGCCGAACGCCAACCGACCTACTCCTTCACCAGCGTGAACGTCGTGAAGAACTCCTCCGGAATCGGCTTCTCGTAGTCGAGCCCCTCGACCGTCATCGTGATGACCTGCTTCGAGAGCGGCCGGTCGAAGCGGATGCGGAGCGGGCTCGGGACGCCCTGCACCACCTCGACCTTCTCGGTGACGCCGCGCAGCGTGACCTCGCCCCGGAGCTCGTGCTCGACCTTCCAGGGGACCCAGGTCTCGGCGTCGAGCCAGACCCGTCGGCGCTCGAACTTGGGGTTCGGCTCGAGGGCGCGCTCGATCAGGAGGTAGACCCGCCGGTTGTCGAGGGTCGTGGGCTCGACCGACTCGACCTCGGTCGGCGTCAGCAGGGCGCCGCCCATGCCGAGGTACTCGAGGTCGACGCCGTAGACGTCCTCTTTCGCCAGGGTCTCGGGGAGCCGGCGGACGCGCTTCAGGGCGGGCTGGAACAGGAAGTAGTCGTTCGGGCGGCCCTCGTGCTCGAGATAGAGGAGGGCCAGGCCCCGCATGTCTTCGGGGCGCTCGAAGCGGAGCATGACCTTCTCGAGGTGGGTCGCGGGGTCGTCGGTGCGCCAGACGTCGAGGTGGCGTTCTTCGTGCTTGTTGTCGCGGTCGATTTGGAGGATGACGCGGGCCGTGAAAAAGCGGGAATCGAGGCGGTGGGTCCAGCGATCTTTCACGGCATCAGCCTTCGGCAGTTCGTCGATTGCGCGCGAGGCTGGGGCTGCGGCAAGAATCAGCACGACGGAGAGCAGCGCCGCCGG
>DAISKN010000560.1:0-4924 GCA_036820975.1 Acidobacteriota bacterium
CTCCCGCTGCCGGAGCATCAGGTCGTTGAACGCGCCCATGGCCCAGGCGGTGGGGAAGAGGTGCGCGAGATTCTGGAGCCACGTCGGCTCGATGGTGATCGGCCACCAGCACCCGCCGACGGCGGCCATGGCGACCACGGCCATGGTTCCGATGGGGAGCATGGCGTCCCGGCTGCGGGCGACGGTCGCGGCGAGAAAACCGAATGCCGCCGAGGCGAAGGAGATGCCGATGATGGTGAGCCCGAGCGCGGGAAGAGACGGGCCGAGAGAGATGCCGAACGCCACGCGGCCGAAGACGAACAGAAGTGTTATCTGGAGGACACCGGTCACGAACCGGGAAAGCATCTTCCCCGCGAGCAGCGCCGCCGGCGGAACCGGGCTCGCGGAAAGTCGGTAGACCATCCCCCACTCCCGTTCATCGAGAAGACCGAGCCCCACTCCGAAGAGCATGCCGAGAAGAAGAAACGTCACGCTGAAGCCGGGGACGTTCTGATCGAAGGTGTTGAACTCCGTGGGGCCCCCGAAGACGCTCGTCTCCTCGAGGGCGACGGTGCCTTCGGCGATCCGTTCGGCGAGAGCCGCGGAGTCTTCCGCGAGGGACTCGAAGTCGACGTCCCCCGCGTGGGTCAGGACCTGCACGACCGCGATCCGCGCCGCGACCCGCGCGGTGACGATTCCCGCTCGTGCCCGCTCGACCGCTGCGCGAATCTTGAGCACTTCGAGGTGCTTCACCGGGTCCGTCCAGAGGACGAGCTTCGCAGGCTCGCCTTTTCGAACGGCTTCGGAGAAGCCCTCGGGTACCAGGAGCGCCGCCCCCGCCCGGGGTGTTTCCGAGACGAGCCTAAGCGCTTCCTCCTTGTCGGCGAGCACGACCTCGAGCTCCGGAGTGTCGCGCAGCGACGAGAGCAGTTTCTCCCCCACCGGACCCCGGTCGAGGTCGACCACCGGAAGGAGGTGCCGCGAGCTTTGATAGAGGCTCGAAAGCGAGAATCCGGCGGCGGATATGACGACGAGAGGGGCGAGAAAGAGAAGAAGGAGCGCACCAGGATCGCGGAGGAGCAGGCGTAAATCCTTTACAGTCAATGTTAAGAGAGCCCGGGCCATCACGCTTTCGGGAGTATATCAGCATTGTCGCGGTTCGATACTTGACAAAAAAGTCAGATATTGAGCACAATCACCTCGAGGGTCCTGCGATGAAAATCACGGCCCAGGAAGAATACGGCCTCCGCTGCCTTCTCCAGCTCGCCCGAAATCACGGGAATTCCCAGCCGGTGACGGTTCGGGAGATCGCGTCGAAAGAGGGGATCTCGATCGCTTACGCCGAGAAGCTCCTCCATCGCCTCGCGAAGTCCGGTCTCGCCGAATCGGTGCGCGGAGTCAAAGGAGGCTTCCGACTCAGCCGAAGCCCCGAGGCGATGACGGTGGGCGACGCGGTTCGGGCCCTCGGAAGCTTTCTCACCCACGCCGCGATTTGCCAGCGATACACGGGAGACGAGAGCCGCTGCGTCCACAACAAGAACTGCGGCTTGAGGCCCGTCTGGAGCACGGTGAACTACCACATCCAGAAGCTCTTCGATAACCTCCCGCTCGCGATCCTCCTCCAGGGAGAGCGCGACTCGCGACAGCAGATCATGGAGATCGCTCCCTACGCCCTCGCGTCCGGCGCGACGGCATCGAGAGGGGGTTTCTCGTGAATACCCGAACGGAATTCGAGTACGTCACCCCGACGGCCTACGAGCTCCCGGAGGACGGATTCACCTTCGAGGAGCTGGACTGGGCGGACGACTCCGAAGAAGACGATTCCGCCATCGAGCCTCCGGACGACGTCTCGCGCAACGACATCGGCTATTTCCTGGATCTCGCCAGCCGCTATCCTCTCCTCGGAGCGGAGGAGGAGCGGGAGCTCGGGCTCCGCATGTGGACGGAGCGAGCTCGCATCCTTCGCACGCTGCGGGGGTCCTCTCGCGAGCCGCGTCTCGGTTCTCTCCCCGCCAGCCCTTCGACCCGTCGGAGGCTCGCGCGCGTCGAGAAGCTCGGGAGGGAAGTCGCGGAGAAGAAGACGGCCGCGAAAAAGGGCATCGCGCGCAAGCGGCTGCTCCAGGCTTTCGCGGAGCTCGACCAGGCCCGTACCCGTCTCGTGGAGCACAACCTGCGCCTCGTCATCTGGGTGGCGAAGCGGTTCCGTGGACGCGGCTTCGATTTCGTCGACCTGATCCAGGAAGGGAGCCTGGGGCTGATGCGCGCCGTCGACCGCTTCGACCCCCGGGTGGGAGCGCGCTTCTCCACGTTCGCCACGCACTGGATCCAGCAAGGCATAAGGCGCGCCCTCGCCGAGAAAGCGCGGACCATACGGATTCCCGTGAACCGCATTCCCGAAGTGCGGCAGATCCTCTTCGTCCGCTCGCGCCTCACCGCGAACCTGGGTCGAGCGGCGCTCGCCGAAGAGATCGCGAGCGGGTGCGGCCTCTCCCGCGCCAAGGTCGAAGAGCTTCTTCCGGCGATCGCGTCGATCCAGTCGATCGATGCCCCGATTCCGGCCACGGAGAAGCTCCTGTCCGACACCCTCGCCGATCCGGGACGGCCCTCCCCGCTCGAGGATGCCATGGACGAGGAGACCCGAAGCGCGGTGAAGGCGGTTCTGCACGAGCTTCCGCACCGGCAGAGAATCATCCTCGCGATGCGCCACGGAATCGATTACCCTCGGGAGTGCACTCTCGACGAGATCGGAGACGCGCTCGGGCTCTCGCGGGAGAGGATCCGGCAGGTCGAGAAAGTCGCGGCCGCCGCCGTCCGCGATTGGATCCGGAAGAACAGAAGCGAGCTCGCGAAGCCCGTCTGACGTGAGCGGAGCGTCGCTCCGACTCTCCGCGATATTCCTCGCTCTCTCGGTCTCGGCCGCCGCGGGGTTCGGACTTCACGGCGTTTCGCCCGGTCTGCCCCTCTTCGCCGCGCTCGGCGCGCTGTTCCTCCTGCTCGTTCCCTACTTTTTCTTCGGGCTTCGTCAGCCAACCCGACCCTCTACCCCAGCGGGACTCCTCTGGGCCCCGGCGCTTCTCGTTCCGTACGGCGTCTACGCCGCCGGAACCGGCGCGTTCGACAGCGCGGCCCTCCTGCGCCTGGTCCTCTACGTGGGACTTCCCGCGCTTTTCGTGCATCTCGGCCGCGAGAGAAAGGGGCCCGGGGTCTTCGACCTCCTCGCCGTCCTCGTCATCTGGCTTCCTTTCGACCTGCGGCTCCTCGAGAACATCTGGGTCTGGCCGGAGGGGCAGGGCGCCTACGGACTCCAGACGGTCGTGGCCGTCGACCTCGCAGTGCTCCTGTTCGTTCTGGTTCGGGGCGTCGAGGGGATTGGCTACCGGTTCCACCTCTCTCGCGAGGGAGCTCTCGCCGCCCTCGTGAGCTTCGTGCTCTTCTCCGCCGTCGCCATCCCCCTCGGTCTCGGAATCGATTTCATTCGCTACGACCCCGACCCGTTCGACGCCGTCGAGCTCATCGGCTCGTTCCTCGCGATCTTCCTTTTCATCGGCATCCCCGAAGAGCTTCTTTTCCGCGGCCTGATCCAGAACTTCCTCGATCACTGGCTGGGCAAGGGATGGAGGTCGCTCCTGCTCGCTTCCCTCGTCTTCGGTGCGGCGCACCTCGACAACGACCAGCCGCCGAACTTCGCCTACGCTCTCATGGCCACGATCGCAGGCATCTTCTACGGCCGGACGTTCCGCCGCTCGGGCGGCCTGATGGCGCCGGCTCTGGTGCACGCGCTCGTCGACACCGTCTGGCGCGCGCTCTTCCGCTAATCGCGGAGCGCCTTGCCCGTCAGCCGCAGGAAGACGTCGCCCAGGTTCGGCCGGTGGAGCAGGAGCTCTTCGACCTCGTTTCCCTCCGCCGCGGCGAGGGCGAGGATCTCGGGCAGGAGCCGCTCGGCGCCGGCGCCCTGGAGGTGGAAACGACCCGGGTCTTCCGAGATCGCCGCGCGCTCGGCGAGCTTCGCCGCGAGCTCGGCCCCCGGGGGACGGGCGAGCACGATTACGACCGTCGGCTCCTCGCCCGCGAGCGCGCGCAGCTCGGCGACCGTGCCTTCCGCGGCCACCCGTCCCTCGTCGAGTATCGCGATGCGGCCGCAGAGCCTCTCCGCTTCCTCGAGGTAGTGGGTGGTCAGGAGGAGCGCGAGACCGTCCGCGGCCAGAGCCTTCAGGGACTCATAGATCCGTTCCCGCGACTGCGGGTCGACGCCCGCCGTCGGCTCGTCGAGAAGCAGGAGCGCCGGTTCGTGCACCAGAGCGCAGACGAGGTTCAAGCGCCGTTTCATCCCGCCGGAGAAGTCGCAGACCGGCCCGCTCCCGCGCGCGGTGAGGCCGGCGATATCGAGGAGACTCCGCACCCGCGCGTCGAGGCGCCCGCCCGAAATCCCGTAGAGGTTCCCGAAGAAGCGAAGGTTCTCCTCCGCGGTGAGAGCGGGGTAGAGCGCGACCGTCTGCGGAACCAGGCCGAGGTTTCGAAGGACCGAGCGGCCCGTCGCGACCGCTTCCGCGCCGAGAATTCGAATCGAGCCCGACGTCGGCCGCAGGACGCCGGCGATCATCCCGATCGTCGTGGTCTTCCCCGCGCCGTTCGGCCCGAGGAGCCCGAAGACCTCGCCCCTCGTGATCTGGAAGCTCAAAGAGCGGACCGCCTCACGTTCCCGAAATCTCTTCGAGAGCTCCTTGACCTCGAGGACCGGTGGAATCTCAGTGCCAGCAGGCGTCATGGAACCAAGAGGAGGAAAGAAACAACGCTATCGCGGTTCCCGTGATGCGGAACCGGGAACACGAAAACAGGCCTTCGAGGCGGACACCTGGTGTAAGAAGGGGGATATGGAGATTGAGAGATGAGGAGATGATTTGTCCAGTTGAGTAAACCTGGCCCCATCTCCTTATCCCCCCTTGGT
>DAISKN010000561.1:0-4924 GCA_036820975.1 Acidobacteriota bacterium
TTTTGAGCTCCGAGTCGACGGCGAGGAACCGGGCGCCGTCCGTCTTCGAGTAGCGGCTCCACTCCGAGGCGGTGCGCTCGGGATCGGGCCACCAGGGGACCACGTTCCCATCGGGAAACGCCACCTGCATCCCGGGCTCGCAGGGCACCATTCGAAGCCCGTGCGAGGGAAGGTCGAGATCCCGAATGACTTCGGGCCTCAGCATGCTCGCGATATACGAGGTCGTCGAGGCCCGGCAGCCGGGCGCGATCTCCTCGGTGACGGCGCAGCCCCCGACGATGTCCCGTCGTTCCAGGACCAGGGTCGAAAGCCCTCCCCGGGCGAGGTAGAAAGCCGCGGTCAAGCCGTTGTGACCGGCCCCGATTACGATGGCGTCGTAGCGGCTCTTTCGATCCAAGCGAGGGAGTATACCTCGGACCTCGGTCTCCATTTCTTTCATTCGGGGCGTGGTATGCTGAATCGAGCACACGTCGATGGATTACGCCGAGCATTTCGATCGCGACCCCGCGATTTGCGGCGGCGAGACGATCTTTCGAGGAACTCGCGTGCTGCTTCGCGTTGTTCTTGCCGATCTCGCCGACGGCGCGACCATCGAGCAGGTCCTGAAGGACTTCCCCAGCCTCGATGAGCAACATGTGCGGGCCGCCATCGCCTTCGCTGCCGCTGCGGCCCGGGATGACATACCCGTGCCCTCCATCGTCGACTCCCGGTGAGAGTCAAGCTCGACGAGAATCTGCCCGCGCGACTCATTTCCGTTCTTGTCGAGCTGGGTCATGATGTCGACACGATCGTTGGCGAGGGCCTCAAGGGCGCAAAGGATGACGATCTGTGGCCGGCAGTCCAGAAGGCGGAACGATTCCTGATCACCAAGGACCTCGGATTCTCCGACGCGCGACGTTACCCGCCGGGCACCCATCGAGGTATCCTGGTGTTCCGCCTGTCGGACGACCGGAGCGCGATCGTCGCTCAGAGGCTGGAGCTTGTCTTTCGCCGTGAAGCAGTCGAAGGTTGGGGCGGTAGCCTGGTCATCGTGACGGACCACAAGGTCCGTGTTCGACGCGCTCACGTCTGAGGCGACGAAAAGGCAGCGTCCTCGTGCGCAGCCCTACCGGCCGGCTACCCCGTTCTCACGCTCGAGAGCTCCGTCGCCCTCATTTTCTTGAGCGGAAGCCAAACGAAGAGATAGGCGAGAACGGGATAGATCACGAGCCCGAGGGGGTAGCTCGGCGTGATGCCGGCGAGCCGTTCGCGCAACGCCGCGACCGCGGGGACGAAGTCCCCTCCGAGAACCACGAACGCGAGGGCGACTGCCATCAAAGACTCCCCGGCGATGAGCCCGGAGGAGAGGAGCGTTCCGACGTTCTCCGATCGGACCCGCTCCTCGGCGGATGCCTTCCGCCGGTCGAGCAGTTTGTCGAGCGCGAGGCGGAAGAGACCGCCGACGAACATCGCCGCGGTGGACTCGAACGGCAGATACATTCCCACGGCGATGAGCATCGGGGAGGGCGCCTTGATGAGGATGAGCGCGACGGCGAGGAACATCCCCGCAATGACGAGGGGCCACGCCATCTGGCCGCTCACGATCCCGGAGGCCATCAGCGCCATGAGCCCCGCCTGCGGCGCCGGAAGGGCTACGGAGCCGATTCCGTATACCTGATGGAGCGCCATCAGAGGAAACGTGAGAACCAGGGACGCTCCGACGACGCCGATGACCTCCGCCACCTCCATGCGCCACGGGGTGCCTCCGAGGATGTGGCCGACTTTCAGGTCCTGCATCATGTCTCCGGCGATCCCCGCGGCGCAGCAGATGACGCCGGCGACGCCCAGCACCGCGGCGACCCCCTTGATGTCGGTGAGGCCGATCGCGACCATCAGAACCGCCGCGATCAGGAGGGCCGAGAGCGTCAACCCCGAGATGGGACTGTTGGAGCTTCCGATGAGGCCCACGAGGTAGCCGGCGACCGCGGAGAACAGGAATCCGAGGATCACCATGACCACGGTGAGGAGAAGAGCCCCTCCGAGCGACCCGGCGAAGTAGTAATAGAGAAGAAACGTGGCGACGGCGGCGACCCCCACTCCGGTCGCCGTCTTCCGGAACGAGACGTCCACCTCGGTGCGGTCGAGAGCGACCCCGGTCGAAGCGCCGACGTTCTTGATCGCTTTTCCAATGCCCGCGGCGAGAGAGCTCCGGAGGTTGTAGAGCGTGTAGAACGCGGCCACGATCATCGTGCCCACCGCGAGCGGACGCACCTGGCGGAGCCAGACCTCGGAGGCGAGGTCGCTTCCCACGGCGGAGCCGAAGGACGGGTTGAGGAAGATCGCGAGAGGCACGAGCACGAGCCACCCGGTGACCGCGCCCGCGAAGAGAACCGCGGAGACTCGCGTCCCCACGATGAAGCCGACGCCCATGAGCGCGGGGGAGACGGCAGGGGCGGCGAGGTGAAGGCCTCCGCGGTAGGAGATCTCCTCCTCCGCGATCCGGATGGTGGAGCGGCTGAAGTGGAAGAACCGGCTCGTGGTGTCGGCGATGAAATGGACTCCATTCGAGTTCTTGAAGAGCTCCCAGACGGCGGCGAGCCCCATCGCCCCGAATACGAACGCCGCGCCCGTCTGTCCGCCCTGGCCCGCCTTGTGGATCTCGGCAGCGGCGACGCTCTCGGGAAACGGAAGGTCGGACTCGACCACGAGGGTGCGCCTCAGAATGATGATGAACAGGACGCCGAGGAGGCCCCCGATGAGCATGATGAGGGTGCTCTCCCAGTAGTGGAGCTCCTCCCAGGCGCCGGCGATTACGAAGGCGGGAATGGTGAAGATCGCGCCCGCGACCAGAGCCTCGCCGACGGACCCCGCCGTCCGGGCGACGTTCTCTTCGAGGAGGGTCCCTCGAAAGGGACGAAGAGCCGCCATGGCGACCACGGCCGCGGGAAACGTCGCCGCCACGGTGAGTCCGGCTTTCATTCCCAGGTAGGCGTTGGCGGCGCCGAGGACCACGGCCATCAACACGCCCAGGAAAACGGCTTTGAAGCTCAGCTCTTTATCCACGAATACGACCTCCACTCGCCGCGTGAGCGTCCAGAACCGAAGCGACGGCTGCCGTCAGCTTCTTCGCGTACTCGACCTCGAGAAATTCGTTCGGGCCATGAGCGTTGCTCTCGGGACCGAGGACTCCGGTGATGAGGAACTGGGCTTCGGGAAACTTGCGGCCGAGGGTCCCGATGAAGGGGATGGAGCCGCCGTCGCCGAGGTGCATGGCTTTCTTTCCGAAGAGCGCAACGGAGCTCCGGTCGAGCGCTTGCCGGAGCCACGGGGCGAGCTCGGGCGCGTCCCAGCCTCCGGCGGGCTCGTCGAAGACGCACGAGATGCGGGCTCCGTAGGGCGGCTCCCTCGTGAGCGCTTCTCGAACGATCGCCTCGGCTCGCGACGGCGAAAGCGTCGGCGGGATGCGCAGCGAGAGCTTCAGCGTGGTGAAGGGGCGGAGCACGTTTCCGGCCTCGGCGAGCCTCGGGAGGCCTTCCTGTCCCGTCACCTCGAGCTCCGGCCTCCACGTCCGGTTGAGGAGGAGCTCGACCGGGTCGTCGCTCACCGGCCTCGCTCCGGCCACCCAGGGAAACACGGAGTGGATCTCGTCGCCTAGCGCCGCCGCCGCCGCTTCCGCTTCGCCGACCCGCGCCTTCGGGATCGACACCCGGAGCCCATCGGGTCGAACGACCCCGGTCTTCTCGTCCTCGAGACGGGAGAGGAGCTGACGGGCGATCCGGAAGGACGAGGGTACGATTCCGCTGCCGTCTCCCGAGTGCACTCCTTCGCGGAGGACCTCGACGGTGAGGGTGCAGCCCACCACACCTCTCAAGGAAGTCGTGGACCAGATCCGCTCGTAGCTCGCGAGACCGGAATCGAGAGCGATGACGAGCCCGGGAGTTCCGATGACGTTCGCGAGCTCCTCCATGTACGCGGGAAGGTCGGGGGATCCGCTCTCCTCCGAGAACTCGATGAGGATCACCACCCGAGCGTGGGGAAGGTTCTGTTCCTCGAGAGCCCGGATCGCGGCGACGGAGGCGAAAACCGCGTAGCCGTCGTCGGCGCCGCCTCGCCCGTATAGGCGATTACCTTCACGCACCGGCGACCAGGCGGAGAGGCCGGTACGCCAACCCGACATTTCCGGCTGCTTGTCGAGGTGGCCGTACATGAGGACCGTCTCTTCCGAGTCGCCGGGGACCTCCACCACGAGGACCGGCGTGCGTCCGGAGACCTTCCCGACCCGCACCGCGGCCCCAGCGGGACGATTCTCCTCGAGCCAATCCCGGACGAGCGCGAGCGCGCGATCCGTGTGGCCGCTCGTCTCCCAGCCGGGGTCGAAGGCGCGGGAGAGAACGGGAATGCGGATGTACTCCGAGAGCGCGGGAAGGATCCGTTCCTCCCAGAACTGATCGGCAGATGCGCGTGCCTTCTCGAAGTCCATCAGATCGCGGGGTGCCTCTGGTGCCACTCGGTCGCGCGCTCGTAGGCGTGCGCCGCCTGCAGCACCTTGGCTTCCTGGAAGGCGGGCCCCGCGAGCTGGAAGCCCACGGGCGAGTCGGGACGAGCGAACCCACCGGGGAGCGAGACCGCGGGAAGACCCATCAGGTCGTAGGGCATGGTGTAGCGGAGGGCGTCGTCGAGCGTGAGCCTTCGGCCGGAGACCACGGGGAGCCTTCGATGCTCCCGCCTCACGATGGGATAGGTGGGCGAGACCAGGAGATCGACACCCGCGAGCGCCCTCGCGTAGCCCCTCTGAAAGATCCGTCGCTGCTGCTGCGCCTTCAAGTAGTCCGCCGCGGGAATGAGGAGCGCGGCGCGGGCGCCGCCGTCGTACTCCTCCGGGTGCGAGCGCATCCAGGGCTCGTGGGCGACGCCCCATTCGCAGAAGAAGATGGTGTACATGGCC
>DAISKN010000562.1:0-4922 GCA_036820975.1 Acidobacteriota bacterium
CCGGCCTCGGCGAACGTCGCCATCTCGTTGTGCGCGGCGACGGCCGCGCCGAGAACCGGCATCGCGAGTGCCGCCCCGGTTCCCTCGCCCAGACGGAGACCGAGATCCAGGAGCGGGTCGACCCCGAGAAAGTCGACAAGCGCGCGGTGACCGGGCTCCGTCGAGAGATGCGAGAAGAACGCGTAGTCCTTCACCAGGGGCTCGAGCTCGAAGGCGACGGCGAAAGCGGCGGAGGCGATGAACCCGTCGACGACGATCGCGAGCCGCTGAGCGGCCGCTTCGAGCGAGAGCCCGGCGAGGGCCGCGATCTCGAGACCGCCCACCGAGCGGAGGACTTCGAGGGGCTCGCGTGGCGGGAGCTGGTGAAGCGCGAGGGCGCGCTCGATGACCTCCACCTTGCGCCGCCGGCCCGCCTCGTCGAGACCGGTCCCCGGCCCGGTCACTCGAGAGGGCGGAAGGCCGGTCAGGGCCGCGGTAACCGCGCTCGCCGCCGTGGTGTTCCCGATTCCCATCTCTCCGAGTCCCACCAGCGCCATTCCTTCCGCCCGCGCCCGGCGCGCCTCCGCCCTCCCCCGCTCGAGCGCTCCCTTCATCTCGTCTTCGGTCATCGCCGGCTCGCGCGCGAGGTTCCTCGTGCCCGGGGAGACTCCCACGTCGACCACGACGACGTCCGCCTGCGCCGCGCGAGCGATCGCGTTGATGGCGGCGCCGCCCGCGGCGAAGTTCGCAACCATCTGCGCCGTCACTTCGGCCGGATAGGGACTGACGCCCTCCGCCACGACTCCGTGATTCGCCGTGAAGACCACCACCCGGCGCCCGAAGGAAGTCGGCCGGTCCTGTCTCTGGATCGACGCGAGACGGGAGGCGATCGTCTC
The DNA here is from genome assembly GCA_036820975.1 of Acidobacteriota bacterium. Lineage (GTDB taxonomy): Bacteria > Acidobacteriota > Vicinamibacteria > Marinacidobacterales > SMYC01 > DAISKN01. The sequence goes on from DAISKN010000562.1 coordinate 876, forward strand.
GAGCTTTCCGAGGCTTCCGGGTGGCTTGGTCAGCTCCCGCTGGCGGGCGCGGGCCCGTTCGGCGAAACGCGCGTCCGGAGGCTCGATCTTGGAGCTCGACCCACTCGACATACTCGACATACTTACCAGGCGCGCGACCAGCTCGGTCCCCCCTTATCGCCGTCCCGAAGCCGGGAATCGACTCCCGCCTCCTTCTCGATGTAGCGGCCGAAGAGCCAGAGGAGATCGGAGAGCCGGTTCACGTAGGCGAGGACGAGAGCGTCGACTCGTTCGCCTTCGTTCAGGAGCCGGACGATGACCCGCTCCGCGCGGCGGCAGGCGGTGCGGGCGACGTCGTAGGCGGCGGCGACGGTGTTCTCCCCGGGAAGGGCCCAGTCGCCGAGGATCCCCTCCATGGATTCGATCTCGTTCACCTGCGTGGTGAGGGAGTCGACCCTCTCCTGGGTCAGCCCGCTCGCTCCCCCGGTGATGGCAGCGCTCACGGTGAAGAGCTCTTTCTGGATGGTCTTCGTCGCTTCGCGAATCTTCGCGTTCGCGCAGATCGAACGCGCGAAGCCGAGGACCGAGCCCAGCTCGTCGATGGTCCCGTAGGCCTCGACCCGGAGGTCACCCTTCGAGACTCTCTCGCCCCCGATGAGTCCTGTTTCCCCTGTGTCGCCGGTTTTGGTTGAAATACTCATGGCGTGTCTCCCTATTTAATGCGCGCTCGCCTCCTCGGCGAGCGCGCTCCCCGCGCTCCTCATCAGTGCCGCGGGGCCCCACCCCCGCGGCCGTGAGCTGAGGGCTCCGCGCGGGGAGGACGGGCCCTCCGGGCCCGTAGCCGCGGCTCCAGTTGACCTCAAATTGCGGCATATCGTGTCTTGCGCGCGAGGAGCACGAGAAACAGAGGCCCTCCCACGAGCGCCGTGATCGCCCCCACCGGAAGCTCGCTCGCGCCCAGAAGCGTCCGGGCGACGGTGTCGGCGGCGACGAGAAAACCCGCTCCCAGAAGCATCGAGCATGGAATCACGATCCGCAAATCCTCGCCGAGCACGAGCCGAACGGTGTGAGGAACGATGAGGCCGACGAACCCGATGGGTCCCGCCACCGCGACCGCCACTCCCACGACGAGAGAAGACGCGGCGTAGACCGTCCTTTCGACCTTCCGCACGTCGACTCCGAGCGCCGACGCGGCCTCCTCGTCCATCGCGATGAGATGCAGATCGCGCGTGGAGTAGAGGAGCAGCAGGATCCCCGGAAGGATGAAGAGCGCCATGCGCCACACGAGGTCCGCTCCCACGACGTCGAGGGTTCCGACCATCCACCGCAGAATCTGGAGCGCGCGGGTGTAGTCGGTGACGAACTGGATCATGAGCACGCCGGCGCCCGCGATCAGGTTCAACACGACGCCCGCGAGAAGAAGAGCTCCGGGAAGGAACACCGGCCCCGAGGAAGCGAGCCGGTAGACGATGGCGACGAAAAGAGCGGAGCCGGCGAACGCCGTCAGGAAGACGAGAGGCACCCCGCCGAGGCTCGCGCCGAAGCCGAGGGCGATGGCGACGCTCGCGCCGAGAGCTCCGCCCCCGGAGACTCCGAGGGTGAAGGGCTCGGCGAGAGGATTGCGGAAGAGGGCCTGGAGCGCCGCTCCGACGGCGGAGAGCGAGGCGCCGACGATCATCGCGAGAAGCACCCGCGGAATGCGGAGTCGGAAGAAGATCGTCCGCGCGGTCTCGTTCGTCTGCAGATCCTGCCAGGTGATGGCCTGGTATCCCGTCGAGAGCGCGACTCCTACCACGAGCGCGAGAAGCGCCGAGAGCCCGAGAAGGGCCCAGCCGAGGCGCCTCGCCGGCGAGCGAGCCTCGATCACCATTCCGACCACACGAAGGTGCGGCCCTCGATGCGGCCCGTCCGCACCCGCGAGTCGTCGAACGCGCCCGCGAGGACGTCCTCCCGGAGGACGTCTCTAGGCGGCCCCTTTGCGACGATACGTCCCTCGCGCATGGCGAAGAGGGAGTCGAAGCTCGAGTCCAGCATCTGCAGATCGTGGGTGACGACGAGAGCGGTCAGACCCCGCTCTTCGCGAAGACGACGGAGGGCGCTTCCGAGCTGCGCCCGGTGCTTGAGGTCGAGAGACGCCGCCGGCTCGTCGAGGAGGAGGATCCCGGCGCTCTGCGCCAGGGCGCGGGCGACGGACACCATCTGCTGCTCGCCCCCCGAGAGCTCGGTCACCGGACGCGACGCCAGGTGAGAGGCGCCGATGTCCGCGAGCGCGCGCATCGCGATCTCGCGATCGGCCACGTTCTCGAAGCGGAAGCGGGAGCCGTAGGGAGTCCTGCCGGTGAGAACCACTTCGAGCGCGGTGAAGGGGAAGACGCTTCGCTGCTGCTGCGGCACGTAGGCGATGAGGGTCGCGCGCTCCCGGCGCGGTATCTCGTCGAGAACGCGGCCCTCGTAGAGGATGCGTCCCTTCGTCGGGGTCAGGATTCCCGCGAGGAGCCGGAGAAGCGTCGATTTCCCGCAGCCGTTCGGGCCGATGAGCCCGGCGAAGCTCCCACGGGAGAGGGACAAGGAGAGGTCGTGAAGGACGGCCAGATCCCCGTAGGAGAACGAAAGCCCCTCGCCCGTGAGGATCGTCATTTCGGCATCGCGTCCGGATGAAGACGCCGGGCCATCTCCCGGGCTGCTTGAACCGCGAACTGCGAAGGATGCACCAGCCTTTTATCGGTGAGAGAGTAGATTCTTCCGTCCTTCACCGCCTGGATCTCGACGGTGCGCCAGACGGCGGTGGGGTCTTCCGCGAGCTCGCTCATGCCGGGAACCGCCACGGGAGCGTTCAACGCCTGCACCATGTCGAACACCACCTCGGGATCGAAGACCACGAGAGCTTCGGCGCTGATCTGGGCGTAGTTGTGGGGCGCTTCCGGAGTGATCGGCTTTCCCCCCGCGATCTCGACGAGCGTCGTGAGGTAGCTCCCCCGGGTCGCGATGTAGACATCCCGGAGCGTTCCCGGGAGGCGGTCGACGACCACCAGAGTCCTCGGGCGAGGCCGCCCTCGAACCGCGGCCTCGATCGCCGAGAGCTCCGAGCGCATGGAGTCCGAGAGGCGCTTCGCTTCCTCCACGTTCCCCACGGCGCGGCCGATGGCATCGATCGCGTCGTAGATGTCCTCGAGAGACTGGCTTCCCACCACGAGAGTCTCGATCCCGAGAGATTGAAGCCGTCGCTCCACCAGCGGCGCCTGCGCGTCGGAGAGGATGACCAGGTCGGGGTCGAGGACCAGAACCTGCTCGAGGTTGGTGTTCGTCCATCCGCCGACGCGCGGAAGCTTCGCGACCTCCGGCGGGTACTCGCAGTAGGTCGAGACCGCGACCACCCGGTCGAAAGCCCCTATGCCGTGCAGGATCTCGGTCGCGTTCGGAGAGAGCGAGACGATGCGCTCGACGGCGAAGAGCAGGGCGACGAAGTTCAGCATCGATCAGAACTCGTAGGCGACACCGGCGAGAGCATAGCGCCCCGGAGTGCGGAAGCCGCTCGCGTCGATCGTCTCATCGAGGAGGTTCTCGACCTTGCCGAAGAGGCGCAGCCCTACGGGAAGGCGGTAGCTCGCTACCAGGTCGGCTTTGACGTAGCCGTCGAAGCGATAGACGCGGCTCTGGAACGTCGAGAGATCGAAGACCGGCGCGAGGTAGCTCGAGGTGGCGAGGAGGTCGAAGGCGAGAGAGAAGCTCGACCCGAAACTCTTCGCCGCCACGAAGCTGAGCTGGTGCCGCGGAATCGCGAACGCCTGCGCCTGATCGGGCGAGACTCCCCGTGGGGGGTCGGCGTCGGTGAAGGTGTAGGAAGTCTCGACGTCGAGGCCCTGGCGCGGCGTCAGGGACAGCGCGAGCTCGAGGCCCTGGGTCACGCCGCCATCGGTCGAGAGGTACCCGCCGAAGCGGCCGAAGGGACCGCGATGGCAGCAGCCGAGCCCCAGGGCGAACCGGCGAACGAGGCGCAAGAGGCCGTCGCCGACGCCCAGCCCGAAGAGCAGCCCGGCCAGCTTGAAGAACCGCCCGAAGCAAATGAGC
>DAISKN010000563.1:0-4891 GCA_036820975.1 Acidobacteriota bacterium
CTCCAGAAGCTGAAGCAGGCGGCGGAGGACTACCTGGGCATGAAAGTGGAGAAAGCGGTCAACACCGTTCCCGCCTATTTCAACGACAGTCAGCGGCAGGCGACGAAGGACGCGGGAGAGATCGCCGGGCTCGAGGTGATGCGGCTCGTGAACGAGCCCACCGCGGCCGCCCTTGCTTACGGCCTCGACAAGAAGAAGGACGAGAAGATCGCGGTCTACGACTTCGGCGGCGGCACCTTCGACATCTCCATTCTGGAAGTGGGCGAGGGCGTGGTCGAGGTGAAATCGACGAACGGCGATACCCACCTCGGCGGCGACAACATCGACCAGCGCATCATCGACTGGATCATCGACGAGTTCGCGAAGAACGACGGCATCGATCTGTCCGAGGACCGCATGGCTCTCCAGAGGCTCAAGGAGGCGGCGGAGAAGGCGAAGATCGAGCTCTCCTCGACCGTCGAGACCGAGATCAATCTCCCGTTCATCACCGCGGATTCGACCGGACCGAAGCACCTCTCTCTGAAACTCACCCGCGCGAAGCTCGAGCAGCTCGTGGACGACATCCTCCAGAAGACGATCGCTCCCTGCAAGCAGGCTATAGAGGACGCGGGTCTCCGGTCTTCGGAGATCGACGAGGTGGTGCTGGTGGGAGGCTCCACCCGCATCCCGAAAGTCCAGCAGATGGTCCGGGATTTCTTCGGCAAGGAGCCCCACAAGGGCGTGAATCCCGACGAGGTCGTAGCGCTCGGCGCGGCGGTCCAGGCCGGCGTCCTCGGAGGTGAGGTCAAGGATCTGCTGCTCCTCGACGTGACTCCGCTCTCTCTCGGAATCGAGACCCTGGGCGGCGTCTTCACCCGGGTCATCGAGCGCAACACCACGATTCCTCACAAGAAGAGCGAGGTCTTCTCGACCGCGGTCGACAACCAGACCCAGGTCGAGGTCCACATCCTCCAGGGCGAGCGGGCGATGGCGGGCGACAATCGGACCCTCGGGCGTTTTCACCTCGTCGGCATCCCGCCGGCTCCGCGGGGAGTGCCGCAGATCGAGGTCACGTTCGACATCGACGCCAACGGAATCCTCAACGTCTCGGCCAAGGACATGGCGACGGGCAAGCACACCGCCATCACCATCACCGCCTCGAGCGGGCTCGGCGGCCAGGAAATCGACCAGATGAAGAAGCACGCCGAGCTTCACATCGAGGAGGACAAGAGGCGCCGCGAGGAGGTCGAGGAGAAGAACCAGATCGACAACTTGATCTATCAGACGGAGAAACTACTCCAGGAGCACCGCGACAAGATCCCCGCGAACGACGCCAAGCAGATCGAGGTCGCCATCGAGTCCGCGAAGAAGGCGCTCAAGGAGTCGGACATCCAGGCGGTGAGAAACGCCCGTGACGTCCTCCAGAAGGCGAGCTATCGCCTCGCTGAGTTCATGTACCAGCAGGCGAGTCCCGGGTCATCCTCCGGCGGCGGGCGCCCATCGGAAGGCGGGAGCGGCGCCAAGGGCGACGACGTCATCGACGCGGAGATCGTGGACACGGACGAAAGAAAATGACGGAGGCCTGCATGCGCCTGCATTGGAGGGCTGGGATCCCCAGCGAACAGCGGCGCCCGGAGGGCGCCCGTTTTGGGAGCGCTGGGGGTGGGGCCCCAGCGCCTTAAGTGATGTCTAGCGACTATTACACTCTTCTGGGCGTGAAGTCGAACGCCTCGAAGGCGGCCATCCGCCGCGCCTTCCAGAAGCTCGCCCGCAAGTACCATCCGGATCTCAATCCGGGCGACAGCGTCGCTGCCGTCCGCTACCGCAGGCTCTACGAAGCCTTCGAGATTCTCATCGACTCCGAGAAGCGCGAGCGCTACGACACTCAGGGCAGCCGGCCTCCGGAGGAAGCCCGGGAAGAGCCGCCGCGATTCGGCTTCGCTGGCTTCGACTTCTCCCTGGAAGGGGAGAGGCGCCCCGATATCTTCCCCGAGCTCTTTCAGGGCGCCCTCGCGCCCGAGCCGGGGCGGCGCGAGAGGGGCGAAGATATCCACCACCGGCTCGCGCTTCGCTTCGAAGATGCGCTCACCGGACTCGAGACCAGCTTCCAGATCTCGCGCTTCCATACCTGCGGCACCTGCCAGGGTTTCGGCGACATCCCTTCCGCCGATCCCGTGCCTTGTGGCGCCTGCTCCGGGCGCGGTCGCACGATGCGCGTTCACGGCTTCATGGTCTTCGCCAAGCCCTGCGCGGTCTGCCGGGGAATTGGACATCTCGCCCGCGAGGCCTGCCCGGACTGCAGAGGCTCGGGTCGCACGAGCCGCACGGAGACCGTGACCGTCCAGGTTCCGATGGGCGTCTCCGACGGCGACAAGCTTCTCGTGCCCGGGCGCGGGCACGAGGGCCGTGGCGCGGGAGCTCCGGGGGACCTGTACGTCGACGTGCGCGTGCACCCGCACGCGCTCTACTCGCGGCAGGGAGACAACCTGTTCTGCACCGTCCCCGTGAGCTTTGCCGAGGCCGGGCTCGGCGCCCGCATCGAAGTGCCGACTCCCGACGGACCGGTCACGCTGCGCGTGCCCGCCGGGGTCCAGTCGGGCCAGAAGCTTCGCCTCTCCGGACGCGGAGCGCCGTCGCGGCGAGCCAATGCCCGCGGCGACCTCTTCATCGTGGTGAAGGTGGTGACGCCGACGGTCTACGACGACCGATCGCGCGCGCTCCTGCGCGAGCTCGATCGCCTGAATCCGCTCGGGTCTCGGAACCCCCGCCCGAGCGAGCTTTCGGAGGTCTCCTCTTGAGGAAACGGGGAGCGGGCCGCGCGGGGTCCGAAGGACCGCGGAGCCGGGGAAAAGGGAAGGGATACTATATGATCAGCGCCGTCGCCGAGTCGTATGGGATCCACCCGCAGACGCTGCGGCTCTACGAAAGAGAAGGGCTCCTCAGCCCCTCGCGGACGGAAGGCAACACCCGGCTGTACTCGGACGAGGACCTGAAGCAGCTCGAGACCATTCTCAACCTCACGCGGGACCTGGGAGTGAATCTCGCCGGGGTCGAGATCATCCTCAATATGAGGGGGAAGATGGAGCGCATGCAGACCGAGATCGGTGAGTTCGTCGAGTACGTTCAGCGCGAGATGGCGAAGCAGGAGGACGGATGGCGGGAACGGGTCTCGAGCGCGCTCGTGAAGCTGCCTCCCCGCCATCTCGTGAAGAAAGACTCCTGAGGACATCGGTCGTGTCGGCAGGAAAAGACCCGGAGTGCCCCGAGTGCGATGGCACCGCGTGGAAGCGCGTGGTGAAAGACGGCGTCTTCGTGGTCACCCGCTGCGACTGTTACCTGGGCGACAACCTTCGCTCGGCGATGTCCAAGGCCGGCGTACCCAAGAGGTACGAGGAATGCGCGTTCGACGCCCGGGGCGGGGGCAAGCAGTTCGATCAGTTTCCCCCCTTGGCCCAGGCCTATCGGGTCGCCCTGGATTGGGCCGATCGATTCCCGGACGTGGATGCGGGGCTTCTCCTCTCCGGTCCTCCGGGCGTCGGTAAGACGCACCTCGCGGTCGCCATACTTCGCCGCATCCTTCTGGAGCGGCGCATCGCCGCCCCCGCGCATTTCGCCGATTTCCGCGCGCTCCTCCGACAGATCAAGAGCTCCTACCACCCCGACGCCCCCGAGACCGAGACGGACGTCCTCCGTCCGGTGCTCGAAGCCGAGCCGCTGGTCCTGGACGACCTCGGAGGCGAGAACCCCACCCTGTGGGTCTTCGACAAGGTCTTCGACATCCTGAACCAGCGCTACAACGAGAGAAAGCTCACGATCATCACCACCAACTTCAGCGATCGTCCCTCGAGCCTGCATTCCGTGCCCCTGCAGCGGACGGCCCCGAGGGAGGAGACTCTCTCCGATCGAATCACGACCCGGCTTCGCTCGCGCCTCTACGAGATGTGCCGCGACCTGCGCCTCGATGGGGGCGATTACCGGCAGAGCACGCTCCAGGCCAACTTCAAGGGTTGACGATGGAGGCCCGCGCCATCCAGGACCAGATAGGGGACAACCTCTGCTACGGCTGCGGGCCGGCGAATCCGGACGGGCTGCAGATCAAGAGCTACTACTCGGGCTCGGTCGCGACCTGCACCTTCCGTCCCCGGCCGGAGCACGCCGCCGGGCCTCCCCACTTTCTGAACGGTGGAATCCTGGCGACCGTCATCGACTGCCACGGGGTCTGCACCGCCCTCGCCGCCGCGTACGAGGCCGAGAGCCGGCCGATCGGAAGCGACCCTCCGCTCTGGTACGTCACCGGCTCTCTCACGGTGAACTACCTCCTTCCGACACCCATCGGTGAGCCCCTCGTCCTTCGGGCCCGGGTGAAGGAGTCTTCGGGTCGCAAGACCTGGGTCGAGGTCGAAGCCACGTCCGCGGACCGGGAAGTCGCCCGCGCGACGGTCCTGGCGGTTCGGGTGCCGCTCTCGTTCCTGGAACCGGCCTGAGCCCGCCGCGTATCCCCGGCGTTGACTTCTACCAATCGGCGCGATTCAATAGGCGCGCCCAGGAGGTCGCCGACATGAGATTCGTGCTCCCGCTCGCATTCGTTCTTCTCGGAACCGAGCTCTTCGCGCAGGCGGGCTCGCCCCCGATCGACGAGCCCCGTCCCATCGACGCCGTCGATACGGTATTCATCGAGGACCTCACCTGGATGGAGGTGCGCGACGCCCTGAAGGCGGGAAAGACCACCGCGATCGTTTCGTCCGGAGGGGTCGAGCAGAACGGGCCCTACCTCGTGACCGGCAAGCACAACGTGGTGCTCCAGGCGATGAACGAGTCGATCGCCCGAAAGCTCGGAAACGCGCTCGTCGCTCCCATCATCCCCTTCGTCCCGGAAGGAGACTTCGATCCGCCGACGGGGCACATGAAGTAC
>DAISKN010000564.1:0-4888 GCA_036820975.1 Acidobacteriota bacterium
TTCATGGTTCTTGGCGCGGCTCACCGAAGCTACCACGAGATCTCGACCCGCCTCGTCTCTCTCCGAGATTTAACCTTCCCTTCAACGTCGTCTAACCTCGAGCCGTGCCCGAGGAAGAGACGTATGGCTCATCGGCTCCGGTACAGATCGGTGCTCGAGTACTTCAGGCCGGAGTCGACCATCAGCGTGACCACCTTGGCATCCGGACCCAGCCGCTCTGCCACTCGAACCGCCGCGGCGACGTTCGCTCCGGAAGACGTCCCGGCGAAGAGCGACTCCTCCCGCGCGAGGCGTCTCGCCATGCCCTTCGCGTCGTCCGTTCCGACCGGCAGGATTTCGTCCACGAGAGTCGGGTCCCAGAGCGGAGGCCTGTAGCCTATCCCGATTCCTTCGATGTTGTGAGGCCCTGCCTGACCTCCCAGCAACACCGAGGATTCCGCGGGCTCGACGACGACGATCCGAATACTCGGTTTGTGCCGCTTCAGCACCGTGGCCACCCCGCGTGACGAAGCCGCCGAGCCCACGCAGTGAACGAAGGCATCGACCTTTCCTTCGGTTTGACTCCAGATCTCCTCGCCCAGCGAGTGATAGCCCGCGATGCTGTCCCGGTTCTCGAGCTGGTTGGTCCAGTAGGTGTGAGGCTCCTGGCTCAACCGGCGGGCGGCCTCGATCATGTCCAGGATCAGTCTCTTGGTGGTGCGGCCTCCCTCGCTCGGGACGAGAGTCAGCTCCGCACCCAGCGCCGACATGTGATTCCGCTTCTCGGAGCTGAACGCATCGGAGGTGACGATCCGGAGACGGTAGCCTTTGGCGGCGCAGATCAACGCGAGCGATGCCCCCGTGCTGCCACCCGTGTACTCGACGACCGTGTCTCCGGGCTTCAGTCGACCATCCTTTTCCGCCCGCGAGATGATGGCCTGCGCCATCCGGTCCTTCATGCTGCCGGTCGGATTCTCCGACTCGAGCTTCACGAAAATTTGGGCGCCGCTCGGTGGAACGACCTTGCGAAGTCGAACCATCGATGTGTTTCCTATTACGTCGAGAATGTCCATGGGTTGAGTTCCTCCCTCTGCTGGCTCGTTCAACTTCGAGCGACGCCGTTCCGGTGCCGGGTTCTCCACATCCTGGCGTCGTTCGGTGGGAGCCGCGTGAGGGCCGAACAAGGCGCTCGAGGCGAGGACACCGAGCTCCCTGCGGGTCAGCATGCTCCCCCGCCGGGCGCCGGAAACAACGGACTTGCTCTTGTTTCGTTTCATGCTCATGGCGAAACCTCTCGTCCAATTCGGGTCATGGTCGGCACGGACCGAGCTTAGGCCTCGATCGGCCTCCGCGCCATAGGCAAGAACGCCATTTTTGATAGCATTATTGCCATGCGGATCCACGTCCTCGCCCTCGACGGCGTCTTCGACCTGGGCTTGGCTGCAGTTCTCGATGCCTTTCAGACGGCGAACGAGCTGATTGAGATGTCGGGGCTCGAAGTGCCCCGATTCGAGCTGAGAATCGTGGGAGTTAGAAAGGCAGTCAAAACCTCGCAAGGCCTCCGCGTCCCTGTCCATGCCGTTGGCGCGCGGACGCCCGACTGCGTCGTGGTTCCGGCAATCGGGTTCAAGATGCCGGGCCCGCTTCAGGCCGCGCTCGCCAGGCCGGACGTCGGGGACGCCGCTGCCGCGCTTCGACAATGGGCCCGCCGCGGCGCCACCGTGACGGCGGCCTGCATCGGAACCTTCGTCCTGGCCGAGTCGGGCCTCCTCGGCCGTCATCAGGCAACCACCACCTGGTGGCTGGCGCCGCTCTTTCGCAAGCGATATCCCGGCGTGGAGCTGGACGAATCGAACATGATCGTGAGATCCGGCCGCTTCGTGACCGCGGGAGCGGCCCTTGGTCACATGGACCTCGCGCTCTATATCGTGAGAGGAGTCAGCCCCCAGCTCGCTTCCCTTACCGCGAAATATCTAATCGTCGATTCCAGGCCGTCGCAGTCCGCGTACGCGCTGACCGATCATCTGATCCACTCCGACCCTATCGTTCAGCGCTTCGAGACCTGGGCGCGCGGGAGGCTGACCCATGGCTTTTCACTCGACGCGGCGGCAAGGGCCGTGGGGTCCAGCAAGAGAACCCTCGCGCGCCGGATGCGGAGCGTGCTCGGAAAATCGCCCTTGTCGTACTTCCAGAGTCTGCGGGTGGAACGCGCCGTGCACCTGTTGAAGACCGGAAGCGCGAGCGTCGACGAAGTGGCGGCACGGGTGGGATATACCGACGGCGCGACGCTGCGCGCGCTTCTACGGCGCCGGCTCAACGTCGGAGTGAAGGAAATCCGAAGAACTCGCTGAGCGCAGCGGCCTCGATCTCGAGCTCGGCGTTCGACTAAGATGACCCGCCATGGGAGTGGGTGGAGAAGGTGACGCGCCGATTCTCCTGATCGAGCCGAACATCAACGCGGTGAGCCGGCGTTTCGGTCTTCCCGCGGTCGCCAGCTATCCGCCCCTGGCCCAGGTCCGCCTTGCGGGTCAGATCGACGACCCATGGGTCCGGATCGTCGATTTGCGGATTCCCCGGGAGCGGCGGCGGTTCGAACACCTGGTGCGTTCGAGCCCCCCGGCGCTCGTCGGCATCTCGCTGACGTTCACATCGAACGGCGACGAGGCGATCCAGGTCGCGTCCACGGTGCGACGAGCGTCGCCTTCAACCGTCATCGTTCTGGGAGGCACTGGAGCCTCCGAGGATCCGGGTGCGTTCTACGATGCCGACGTGGACTTCATCGCGTTTCGCCATGGTGACTCCTCGCTTTCCGCGCTCGCTCGGGAGCTCAGGAGAACGGGGCGAAGACCGGAGAGCCCTCCCGGATTCTTCCGTCGCGGAGATGGCGCGTGGGTCCTCGGGGAGACTGTCGACGCGACTCCCATGGACGCGTTGAAGCCGTACGCCTGGCACCTGCTTCCTCGGTACTACTGGAAGCACTACTTTCAGGGGTATCGACCAACCGGAATCGGCCAGACGAGCGAAGGCTGTCCTTTCGACTGCACGTTCTGCAGCGTCTGGAAGGTCCACGGTCGCAACATGAGCGTTGCTTCGCTCGAGAACGTCCAGCACGATCTGCGCTCGCTGCCGCGATTCGTTCGGGCGTTCTTCTTTGCCGACGACATCTGGATGCAGGCCACGGAAGCCCAGCTCCGCGCTCTCCACGACCCGCTTCTCGAATGGCTCGCCTCCGACTTCCTGCCGACGAGGCGAGACCTGTGGTTTACCGCGGAAACCCGCACGGACCTCTTTCTCCGCCACCAGGAGCGTTTTCGCGCCTGGGCCCGGGACGGGAACCTAATGCGCATCCTCTTCGGCGTCGAGGCCGCCACCGACGCGCAGCTCGATGCATTCAGCAAACGCACGACCGTCGACGTCAACAGCGATGCGATCCGCAGGGCCGCGGAGTGGGGGCTCTTCGTAACGGCGCAGTTCGTGATTCCCTGTGATGCCGACCGGGCCTATTTCGAAGATCTCGTCCGGTTTCTCGAGTCCCATCGGGAGTACATCGACGTTTCGAACTTCACCATCGCCACCCCGCTCCCGGGAACCGAGCTCTACGACGATGTCCTGAAGAGCCATCCCGAGATCGCGGACCGCAGCGTCGTGAGCCACCCGGCGTTCTCTCTCTTCACCGCGCTCTCGCCGACGCGGATGGAACCGCGGGAGTTCTACGGGCAGGTGGCCCGGGTGCACCGAGTCGCAAACCAGTTCGAGCTCGACTGGACGTCGCTCGAGAACCTCGGGAGGGTCGTCGTTCGCTCACCCTGGCTGCTCCCGAAGGTTCTGCGGATGCCGTCGCATCTCAGTAACCTCATGCGTCCCGACATGTTTCTCCACACGCACCGTGAGGTGCAGGGCGAAAGGCTCCTCGCGTAGGGACTCCGCGTCCCCGACGGTTTCCGGCGCTATTCCACCAGGGGCCAGTAGACCTCCCCCCGCCAGTGCTGGCCGCCGGTTCTCGATGTTGCTTGCGGTGCGCCATGGGCAACCGTGCCGGAGCGGGTGGTCCTATTTGGGCCGCACCGTCGGGTACTCGATGCCGAGCTGCTCGAGGTACGTATCGTATTTGCTCGGGTCGTAATAGTACTTCTTCATCTCTTCCCGGTACTTCGCCATGATCTCCCGGTTCAGGTGAACCGGAGGCATGTCCGTCTCCCGGATGAGAGGGACGTACTTCACGTCCTTCGTCTGCTCCTCGCGGAAGTACTTCCACGACGCCTCCACCTTCGCCGGGTCCAGGAAGAAATCGAGCGCGGTCATCGCCATGACCTTGGCGCCCGCGGTCGCGCCCTTGTGGGCGATGGGCGTCGCCATCGCCACCGCGCTCGACCAGTGGTGTCCTCCGCCGCTCTCGAAGTTCGAAGGAAAGGAAAGCGTCACCGTGGGGACGTTCCAGGCGATGTCTCCTATGTCGTCCGACCCGCCGCCGGTGCGCGGCTCGGGCGCGGGGCCCAGGAGCTCGCTCAGGTCGGTCCGAAGACCTCGTACGCCTCCCCACGGTCCGCCCTCTCCCTCCCGGGGGTCGAAGCCCATCTCGTCCTGAAGCGCCATGGCCAGCTTCTGGTCGGCCTCGCTCCACCGGGGAAGCCCCACCGTTTTGATGTTCTCGTACATCGTCTCCGCGATGGCTTTGTTGAAATGAAGGGGCCAGGCCTCGCCCAGGATGCGGGACTCGACCACGGTGTCGGTCATCGCCGCCGCCGCTCCGGAGATCTTCTCGCCGATGTCGAAGAGCTTCTTGATGTTCTCGTAGTCGAGCTCGCGGTAGTAGTACCAGACGGACGCGACGGCGGGCACGACGTTGGGCTGGTCCCCGCCGTTGGTGACGACGTAGTGCATGCGGTGCGAAAGGCGCAGGTGCTCGCGG
>DAISKN010000565.1:0-4887 GCA_036820975.1 Acidobacteriota bacterium
GGGGATCACCACCCGCGGGTCCGAGAACTACAACGTGATCGGAAGGCTCGCGCCGGTAACTACTCCGGCGGAGCTCGCGGTGCAGCTTCTGCGAGTGGCGGAAGGCGTGGTCCAGGATCCGGGAAGCCTCGGCGCCGGGCTCGAGGCCGGGGGCGAGTACCGCATCGACGCGGTCTCGCTCCTCGATCAAGTGGTGGGGCCGGTGCGATCGCCGTTGCTCCTCCTTCTCGGAGCTACCGCGGCCCTTCTGCTGATCGCCTGCGCCAACGTGGCGAACCTCGTCCTCACGCGGGCCGCGGCCAGGAGCCGCGAGCTCGCCCTCCGCGCCGCCATCGGGGCGTCGCGATGGCGTCTGATTCGGCACGCGTTGATACCGAACCTCTTTCTCGGCCTCGGCGCGGGCGTCCTGGGTCTTCTCCTGGCGGTCCAGGCGATCGGAGCCCTCCGAAGGGCCGCGCCGCCGGATCTCCCGAGACTCGCCGAGATCGCCATCGATCCCGCGATCGTCGCCTTCGCCGTCGCGCTCTCTCTCGCTTCGAGCCTTCTGTTCGGCCTCGTCCCCGCCTTGCGCCTCTCGGACGTCTCTCCTACCGAGGCGCTGCGCGAGGGTGCGACCGCGGTGAGGGCCCGCACCCTCTGGCGGGGTGGATCGCGCTACTTCGTCATCGTTCAGGTCGCGCTGTCCCTGGTGCTCGCGACCGGCGCCGGGCTTCTCCTCCGCACGTTCTTCGAGCTCCGCTCGACCTCCCCCGGCTTCCGGACCGAGGCAACGGTGACGTTTCGCGTTTCGTTGGTCGGTGAGCGCTACGAGGAGCGCGCCGACAGGGATCGATTCTTCGAGCTTCTGTTCGAGCGCATCCGCGCGGGGGCCGGGGTGTCGGAGGCCGGCGGGATCTCCATGCTTCCGCTCACCCGGGGCTTCGCCTGGACCGACTTCCTCGTCCAGGACCAGCAGGACCCGGAGCGCAACCGGGTGGTCGCCGACGTCCACGTCGTGACCCCGGGCTATTTCGAGGCGATGGGTATTCCCCTTCTCTCCGGACGCACGTTCACGAACGCGGACGACGCCGAGCCCCTCGAGGTCGTGGTGAACCGGGCGCTAGCCGAGCGATTCTGGAAGGTCGACGAGGCCGTGGGAAAGTGGGTCGCGCGCCGGCCCGAAGAGCGCGCTGCGATCCTGGGGGTGGTCGAGAACGTGAAGCACTACGGCCTCGGGACGGAGCCGCGCATGACGGTTTTTTTCCCCTACGAGGCCTACGCCAGCCGGACGCTGTACGGCGTAGCCAGCGGCCCCGGAGGCGCGGAATCCATCGCTCCCCGGGTGAGCGAAGCGGTCCAGGCGCTCGACCCTCGGATCCCCGTCTACGACTCCCGAACGATGAGCGAGCGCGTGTCGGACTCTCTCGCGCGGGAGCGGGTCCTCATGATGCTTCTCCTTCTCTTCAGCGGTATCGCCGTCACCCTCGCGACGGTCGGCCTCTACGGAGTCCTGTCGTTCACCGTCGCCACCCATGCCCGGGAGCTCGGCATCCGCAAGGCGGTCGGGGCGAGCGCAGCGGACCTCTACCGGCACGTGCTACGGGGCGCGCTCGGGGTCGTGGGGATCGGGATCGCGCTCGGGCTAGCGGCAGCGCTCCTCGCTACACGGCTCATCGCGGGGCTTCTCTATGGAGTCGAGGCGTCCGATCCACTGACGCTCGCGGCGGCAACCGCTCTTCTTCTGGCCGTGGGCCTCGGCGCGAGCCTCCTTCCCGCGCGGCGCGCCGCCGGCATCGATCCCGTCATCGCTCTCAAGGAGTAGACATGTCACGAGCCACGCTGTTCACGACTCTCGTCGCCGCTCTCGTTTCATGCCATGGAACGAGAAATCCCGAGCCGCCTTCCCGTCCGGCCACTCCGGCTCGCTCCGAGCGGGAGACCATCGCCGAGATGTTCGCGCGGAGCTACGTCCCCGGCCGGAGCGGTCAGATTTTCCTCGTGGCCGAGAAAGGCGACTTTTTTCTGTCGCGGCCCGACGACGTCTACCGATTCATGCACGGCGGCCCGTGGGAGTACGACGTCGAGATCCCGCTCCTTTTCCATGGAGAACCCTTCGTTCGCAAAGGCGAATATCCCGGTCCCGCCCATCAGCAGGACGTGGCTCCGACGCTCGCGACGATTCTCGGGCTTCCCCCTCCCACGACCATGACCGGGCACGCACTAACCGAAGCCCTGTCCGGTGGAAGCGAGAGGCCCCGGGTCGTTTTCCTCGCGGTTCTCGACGGAATGGGCAGGGACACGTGGGCGCGGCTTTCGTCGACGCTCCCGACGCTCTCGCGCCTTCGGACAGAGGGGGCGTGGTTTCCCGAGGCGCGCATCAACTATCTCCCCACGGTCACGAGCGCCGGACATGCCACCGTCGCAACCGGAACCGACCCCCGCTTCCACGGCATCCATTCGAACGCCACCTTCGACCGCCGGACGGGAAAAGAAGACGAGCCTTTCCCGGGCATGAGCCCGAAGAACTACCTGGCGCTCACCCTCGCCGATCACTGGAACCTCGCGACCTCCGGTAGAGCGGTCCTCATCGCTCAGGGAACGACGCCCCGGGGCGTCGTGTCTCTCGCGGGATTCGGCGGCTGTGCGATCAATGGCCGCCCAATCGTGATGGCGATGTTCGACGAGCGGAAGGCCGGATGGGTGACCAACAAGGAGTGCTTCCGGCTTCCCGGATACCTCGAGGACGATCACGCAGCGAAATCCTGGGAGGCGGTCTCCGGCACCTGGATGGGCCACAAGATCGACAGCGGCCGGACTCTCCTGCGAACCGCGCTCTTTCCCCGCTTTCAGACGGATGCGCTTCTCGAGATGATCGAAAAGGAGTCGGTCGGAAAGGACGCCATTCCCGATCTGCTCCTCGTGAACTTCAAGACGCCCGACTACGTGACCCACCAGTACGGGCCCGAGTCGAATGAGACGGAGGAAGCCCTGCGCGCCCTCGACTCCGAGATCGGCCGGATCCTCGCGGCCCTGGACGCCGCCGCGGGCGCGAAGGGCACTGTGGTCGCGATCACCGCCGATCACGGAATGCCGCCCGAGCCGAAAGCGCCCGATCACGCGCGCCGCTACGTCGAAGACATCGTCGCGGCCGTATACCAGCGATTCGATCCCGAGAAACGTCTCGTCCTGGACTTCAGCGACGGAGCGAACTGCCAGATTTACCTTGACATCGACCGATTGGACGAGCTGAAGCTCGGGCTCGCCGACGTGGCGGCGTTTTTGGAGGAGATGCCGTTCATCCGCTTCGCGTTCAGCGAGGACCAGGTCCGCGCCGCGCGAGTCCGGTGAAGTCTGGAGGCCCGGCGCCAACAGGACGTGCAGTGCTCGAGTTAACGCTCAGGGTCGCCCTCTCGTCCGCGCGCGATCGACTCGAAAGTGGAGACGAGGTCGCTCTGACTCAGGGCCTCTTCGAGAAGCTGAAGGATCCGCCGGATTCGCTCCACATCCAGATCCCTCCCATGAAGGCGCCAGACGCCGCCCGCGTCGTCGATATCCTTGGGCCGCCCCGCGAGGACCTTGACAATGACCAGGTCGGCGGGATCGATCATCGGCACGCTCGCGCCGGTAAGGTCCACGGTCCGCGCCCGGTCGAGAAACTCGTCTTCGAGCCCCGATCCCGCCAACACCACGTCGAGGGGCATGCCCGTCGCCGCATGGACGAACGGCATCACCTGCGTCCGCCGCACGAAGTCCGGGTCGTCGACCCGGAGGGCAAAACCCGCAGCCTCCATCTCGCGGGCGAAGCGCTCCGGATCATTGGGGACGAGGTCCAGGGTGACGTCGACGTCGGCGCTCAGTCGCGGGACGCCGTATGCGATGACCGCCTGGGCGCCAAAGACGCACCACCGCCCCCAGCGCGACAGGACCTTCGACAAGGCCGTCAGCAGCTCAACGGCGGCGGGCTGGAGCGGCACGACGGAGAAGCTCGGCGAGGCGCACGTGGGATTGGAGATCCCGGCGGCGGTCATCGGAGTGAGGCCAGCCGGGATGCTGCAGCAGCACCTGGCGTCGCAGTTCCTCGGCGACGCGGAATGCCTCGATCGGACCGAGGCTCGCGATGCGCTCGCCCCAGTACGAGTCCTTGGCGTCGCGGGCCGCACGCCAGTCCCGGGAAACATATTCACGAATCGCGCGCGCTATCACCCGTGGATCGTAACGCGGCGACTCGCCGCGCGGCAACTTTCGCATCCGCGCTCCCGCCTCCGGACCCCGCCGCGACAGAAGGATGATTCCGGCCGAGATCGCGAGCACCAGGACCAGCCACCGCCAACGCTCGCGACTCGCTGACGGAAGCCCTCCAGGGAACGGGGTCATGCTCCCATCGCCGAGGACCACGAGGCTCGACCAGCCCATCGCGGGAATTCCCTCTTCGATGGCCGCCACCTTCGCCGACTTCAATGCCGCGGCGACGGAGGAGCCGGTGCGGAGCTCCCGATAGAAGGAATCGAAGAGGACGGCGGCCTCGTCGTCCCGGAGCGGCCATCGGCTGCCAACGACGGCGTGAGCGCCCGCCTGGAAGAAAGCCCTCGAGTTCGAGGGCACCCCCACCACCGAGAGGAGGCTTCCGGAGGCCGTGCGGCAGGCGGAGAGAACGACCACGCGCCCCCCGAGATCGAGCTCTGCGATCTCGCGCGGTTGCAGGAGTCCGTCCTGGTCCTCCGAGCCGGCCGAAAGGATCACCGCCGACCGCTCGGGATAGGCCTCGTCCGCGATGGCGTGGGCGGCGAAATGCAGGACGCCGTACTGTCGGAGATTGGCAGTCTTCACGAACGCCTCAGAAGCTTCCTCCGCGACTCGCAGCTCGCTTCCTCCTCCCAGTCGGCGCACGATGCTCCGCCCTTCCTGGCG
>DAISKN010000566.1:0-4867 GCA_036820975.1 Acidobacteriota bacterium
GCTTTCTACCTGCCTCAGTACCATCCAATCCCGGAGAACGATGCATGGTGGGGGGAGGGCTTCACCGACTGGCACAACGTGCAGAAGGCGCTCCCTCTGTTCACGAACCACGCGCAACCGCGCATCCCGACGGATCTCGGCTACTACGACTTGACCGCTCGAGAGACGATCGAACGACAGGCGTCGTTGATCCGCTCGGCGGGTCTCGAGGGAGTCTGTATCTACTACTACTGGTTCAAGGGGAAGAGGCTCCTCGACGAGCCGCTTTCGCTGATTTACAGAAATTCCGAAATCGACCTCGACTACTGCCTCTGCTGGGCGAATGAGAACTGGACCCGGGCCTGGGACGGCGCCGAGAACGAGGTCCTGATCGCTCAGGAGTACTCGGAGCGGGACGATCTCGACTTCATCGCCGACCTGTCCCGGTACTTTTCCGACAAGCGCTACATCCGGGTTCACGGCAAACCACTCCTGATGATTTATCGTCTGGACTCCCTCCCCGACCCCAAGGCCAGCATCGCCAGATGGCGGCAGTACTGCCTGGACCAGGGGATCGGGGACATCTTCGTCGTGAGCGCCCAGTTCACCGAGCACGATCCTCAGGTGTATGGAGCCGACGCCGGAGTCGAGTTCCCCCCTCACGTCCTCTCGAGCCCGGCGTTCAACGGGATCCGCGACGTCCACGGACTTTCGGCTTCCTTCGACGGCGGGTTGCACGACTACAATGAAATGGTGATGAACAGCGTCTTGCGAGCTCCGCACCCCAGGATCTTTCGCACCGCCACCATGGCCTGGGACAACACCGCGCGAAGACCCGATGGTACGCCCACCATATTCATAAACGGCACACCCGTCCGCTACGAACGATGGTTGAGCCGCCTTTGCCGGCAGGCGAAGAGCCGGGACAAGGAAGAGCGCCTGGTGTTCATCAACGCCTGGAACGAATGGGCCGAGGGAGTGTACCTGGAGCCCGATGCCGAGTGCGGCTACGCCTACATCAACGCGACCCGGCGCGCCCTCACCCAGTGCGATGAGAATATTCCGCGAATCGCGGTGGTGGTCCACCTGTTCTACTGGGATCTGGTCGACGAGCTCGCGGAATACATTTCCAACATGCCGTTTCCGTTCGATCTCTACGTCACCGCGACCGAAGGAATCTACCCGCAGGTCTTCTCCTACTTCAACCATCGTTTTCCCCAGGTATCGGTAAACGTGGTCGAGGTCGAGAACCGGGCACGGGACATCGGTCCGTTCCTGACGAAATTCCCGTCGCGGTACTACGACTACGATCTCGTATGCAAAGTGCACTCGAAGAAGAGCCCTCATGCCCCGAGTCTGAGCGGCTGGCGCGGCTTTCTTCTCGACCGGCTCCTGGGCAGTGATGCCCAGATCTGCGAGATCGTCTCTGAGTTCGACCGCGATCCGAAACTGGGACTCCTCTATCCGACGTACTTCCCGGCGGTTCGGCCGTCGATTTCGTGGGGGACCAATCGTGGCCTGGTGAGCGACCTGTTCTCCTGGCTGGAGATCGACTTCGACCCGGCTTCGCCCTGCGTATTTCCTGCCGGCTCCATGTTCTGGTTTCGACCGAAAGCCCTTTCGAAGCTGATCGATTTCGACTTTTCGATGGAAGAGTTCTCGGAAGAGAGTGGCCAGACGGACGGCACGCTGGCGCATGCCATCGAGCGCAGCTTCCTGTTCGTGGTCGAGCACAACGGCTACCGCCACAAAGCGATCGATTTGCTGCCCGCCGGGCAGGCAGGAGCGCGCCTCCGGACCGAGTCCCGGCGCTCTCTCCTTGCGAAGTATCTGCGAAGGACGGTGCTGCCTTGATCTCCGCGACGATTTGAGGAACCGAATTCCGGGCTCACTCCCGTCGCGGAGTGAAACCGAGGCGGCGCCGGGCTTCCTCCTTCAGCTCTCCCTCGGGCGCGAGGCGGCGCACGCTTCGCCAGGTATGAAGCGCCTCGTCCGGCCGATCCAGCTCGTCGAGGACGACCGCTACCTCCCTGAGCCGCGAAGCATCGCCTTCCGCCAGAGTCCTCGCCGCGAGAAGGGCATCGAGAGCTTCATCGCCTCGACCCGACTTCACGAGCGCACGCCCGAATTGAACGAAGAGCGACGAGTTGTCCGGATCGAGCGCAGCCGCCTCGCGCCACGCACGGACCGCGGGTTCCCATTGTTCCAGGGTAGATTCCACCTGGGCCAGCACGGTCCAGCTCCCGGCAGACCTCGGGGCTTGCTCGGTCGCCGCGAGCGCTTCCTCTCGCGCCCGCTCTGGCCTTCCGCAGGCCAACAGGTTCCGCGCGAGCACGGATCGGGCCTCCGGGTCGCTGTCCAGCATTTCCAGCGAAGCCGCGCGCTCCAGTATCCGGAGCGCCTCACCCGTTCGCCCCATCGCCTGCAGTGACTCCGCCAGAGCCAGATGCGGCCACGCGCTCGTCGGCTCGAGCGCCACCGAGCGCTCGGCCGCCCGGGCTGCCGCCTCGGAGTCTCCCTTCTTTCGCTCCACGGACGCGAGGAGCGTCCAGGCCCAGGCGTTTTCGGCATCGAGACGTATCGCTTCGAGCGAGGCGGCCCTCGCTTTCTCCAGTCCGCCGGGCTCGCTCAGAAGAGCGGACGCGAGGGCCGCGTGATAGTTGGAGTTGCCGGGCGCCTTCCCGAGCGCCACCGCCATCGCCTTTATGGCTTCCGCCCGACGGCCGGCTCGTTGCAGCTCCTGCCCCAGACGCATCCAGTAATGATGCTTTTCCGGATCGAGGCGAACCGCGTCCTCGCTCTCCGCCAACGCCAGCTCGTAGTCACCGAGCGAGGTCGCCACCTCCGAAAGAGCCGCGTGGGCAATCGCGAGATCGGGGTATTGCGACACCGCCTCCCGGAAAACGGGGAGATCCTCTTCAACGAAGTGGAGCATGCCGCGTGCCGTGCCCTCCTCGAGGAGAATATTTCGCGGCTCGGCTCGTCTGGACTCGGGAGCGCTCGACACCTTTCCGGGAACGATGAGGCGGAGGTCGCTCCAGGCGACGGCGGCGTCGGCGGCAAGGAAAGTCGGGGCGGAGCCCACCACCAGAGTCACCACCGCCTTCTCGGTTTCGACGAACGACGAGAGATCCACGGCCGCCCGATGCCAGCGACGATCCTCCGGTACGCGGCGGGGGTTCAGCCATCGAAACCACACCCTGCGAGGAGGAGAGATTTCCGGAGACGAGCTCAGCCAGACTTCTACCAGTGCCCCCTGTCCTTCCACCCAGCCCGACCACGCCCAGGGAATGATGGCGCAGGCGAACTCGAAGGCGTAGCCTTTCTCGAACGGGATTTCCCAGCTGACCAGCACCTTCCGCCAGGATCCGGGAGCTCGAAGCACGAGACTGGGCTCGAGATAAGTGGATTGCCACTGGACGAAGTCCGGATTTTGGCTGTGCCAGTCGTCCACCGCCACCATCTGGAATATCGTCGGACTGAGAGGCGGCTGCATGAGGCTCAGGGCTTCATCCCAGCCGGCGTAATCCATGCTCACCGCAAGGACCGCGCCATCCGAACTCTCCACGGCGTTCTCGGCCGGCGCCAGGGTGAGCAGTTCGATCGGATCCCGTGGCCTCCGGGAACCCCTGGAATACAAGTAGGGTTCGTGGGGCGCCACATCCCATCCCGCTCCATCGGCTGGCCGGAAGTTACGGACGACGTACTCCCAGACCCGCGGAGCCACGTACTGAAACGGGAAGTTCTCGAAAGCGATGTCTGAGACCAGGGCGTAATGAACCGGCGCGCTCTCCAGCGCGCGCACCACCTCTTCCTCGTCGAGGGCACCCGGAAGAATGAGGGGATAGCGCGTAGGGTTGGGCCTGTCGGCAAGGAAGTAGTACATGGGGGCCGCGGGAGCCACGAAAATGGGTTCTCCCGCGGGTACTCGCTTCTCGATTTGCTCGATCTGGCGCCGGATCTCAGCGACTTGCCAGCGCTCGACCCAAACGCGGGCTCGCGGAAGGTCCAGGAACGCGTCTCGTCTCTGTTCCGGGTAGATATCGGCGACGACCGCCGCCTGGGACACGAGAGAGAGCGTGAACAGGAATCCCGCGACCGCCAATGCCCCGCGGCGCACGAGTGGGCGAGGCTCGGGTCCCGCGAGCCACCCCGCGAGGAGGAACGAAGGCGCGAGAGCCATCACCAGATGATGAGTATCCACTCTCGGAAAGACGCCGAGGAGCAAGAAGATCGAAGTCCCCAGGTACAGCGCTCCAGCGGCGAGGTCCCGCGCTTCGCCCGCGCTCCCATCCCTCGCTTTCCGCCGTCGAGATGCGTCTCGGAGCCAGGCGAAGACCGAAAGGAGCAGGAACAGCAGCGGGAGAGAGTAGGTGATGCGGACGATGGCGATAGGAAGCCACAGGTGTCTCCGCAGCCACTCGTTCAGCTCCAGTGCCATCTCCTCGAAGGGAAGGTAGTAGACGATGTCCCGCAAGAGCCGGACGTCGGGCTCTCCCCAGAGCGGCGGCCAGGGACGGGCGAAAATCGTGAACGGGATCTGGAGGGGGACTCGCACGGTGAAATACCAGAAATCCGCCGCCGCACCGGCGCTCGCGAACAGTGCGGCGGTTACCGCGATGGGCAGCGCCGCCACGACGGCCGCCGTGGCAACGTCTCGAAATCCCCGACGCGCATCGGGCGCGCCCGCCAAGAGGCCCACCGCCACTCCGAGAGAGACGAACGCGCCGTAGTTCTGCTTGAAGAGGATGGTGAAGCCGACCCCAAGCCCGGTGAGGAAGAGCCATTTCTGGCGGCGGGTCGAGAGAAAGACGCGGGCGGCAGCGAGCGTCAGGAAAGCGAGGAATATCGCCTCCGAGGCGTAACCGGGGATGCGCCAGTGGCTGAC
>DAISKN010000567.1:0-4866 GCA_036820975.1 Acidobacteriota bacterium
GCTGGAGGAGGCCGGGGTACCGGGTGTTGAAGCCGCGGCGGTAGATGAAGCCGGGACGGGTGGCGACCGACCGCGGGGAAACGGTGACCGCCACCGACCGCTGCGAGAGCTCCGTGCGCTCGGGCGAGAGGAGCCTCGCCCGGAGGTCGTAGTTTCCTCCCACCATCTCGTCGAGCATCATGTGATCGAAAACCATTCCGTGGGAGCCCACCGGGCTCTCGACCGTCTTGATCACTTCGGATCCGTTCGCGAGCTCGAAAACGACTCTGTGCGCGGGCGACGCCCCGAAAGCCTGTGTGACGAGGTGGATGGTGTCTCCAATCACGAAGATGTTGTCCGACGCCGGCTGGAAGCGCATCGACCCCACCTGGAACGTGCGGATCTCTCCTTCGGCCACGTCGCCCATGGTGCTCTTCGACTCGAACGCCGGGATGAGGTCGATGAGGACCGGGGCCGCGGGATCGGGCACGGGAATCGAGATTTCCTTCTCCGCCACCGTGTACTGGTGAATGACCCTGTTCCTGAGGATGACGGAGATGTTGTAGTCGCCGGGAACCAGCGGGAAATTGTCCTGGTAGGCGAAGGGCGAGGCGCGGATCTGCTGGACCTGGCTCGGCGTGAGCTCGATATAGACCTCTTTTTCGTTGCCGAGGACGAGCGTCCCCTCGCGGCTGCGCACTTCGATGGTTACGTCGAGGGTGGTGTAGAACTTCGACTGCTTCTCGTCGGTCTCCATGGTGAAGTTCTGGGGATCGATCTCGATGCTGTAGTGGACGAGAGGAGTCCCCGAGGCCTCGGCGACGACGGCGAAGCTCGACCGCGACGAGACGAAGTTGAACGAGTAGTCGGCGGAGACCCGGTTTCCGTAGCGCAGCCAGGCGTCGGCGTAGTCGGTTCGGATCGCGCGCTTGGGCGATTCTTCGATTCGGGCGAGCATGATGTCGGTCCCGAGAGCGGGCCGGCCGCCGATGTAGTCCGGGGGCTCGCTGGTGTCGAACGAGAGCGAGGCCTGCGCGAGCTCCGGGGAAATCTGGCGCAGCGTTTCGATCGCCTCGGTGTTCTCGCCCGTCTGGATGTTCACGCTCGCCGTGAGCAGCGCCTGGGGACCGTCGATGAGAGGATGGTAGATCCGATATTCACCGAAGTCGTTCTTCTTGAAGAACAGGAGGTAGAAGAAGGACGGAAGCCCGAGCCGGGGCTCCCCCTGGTAGAACCAGAGCTCGCAGGATACGAGCTCGGCATAGCCGTCGTAGCGCTGGGTCTCGCGGGGCTCGCCCAGCAGGATGTAGTAGCGCCCCCGGTCCGTCCTCCAGCCCTCGCGGAAGGTTTCCCGCCCGAGGAAGGTGTTCGCGTGCTCGATGCGGCGATAGTGCTCGTCCTTGTACTCGTTCGCCGGAGTCGCCGTGTTCGGATCGCGCTTTCGCCAGAACGCCTCGATGAACCGGGCCCGCTCTTCGACGGTCTCGAGCGAGAGGAAGACGTCTTTCTCGCGATCGGTGATGATGTAGATCACGTCGCGCTCGAGCCAGCTGCGGTGCTCCTCGGTGAGCTTCTTCACCCGGTCGTCCGCCCCCGCGAAATGGGGCAGGACCAACGAGGCAGCGAGCAATGCGGAAAGCATCAACGGGCGTCGCATAGCGGGAATTCTAGCGCGTCGAGGAGGGTTCCTTGCGCTCCAGGGTGATGTTGTAGCGCTTGATCATCTCGTTCAGGGTGGTCGGCTTCAAGCCCAGGAGCTGGGCCGCCTTCTTCTGCACGCCGCCGGAGGTCTTGAGCGAGGATTCGATCAGCCGCTTCTCGAAGCCGGTGATGACGTCGCGGAAGGAGATTCCTTCCTCGGGAACTACGACCTGAGGGAGGCGAAAAGACTGGCCCGAGCGCACGTGCTCGGGAATGAGCCGCCGGCCGATGACCGGGCCGTCGGAGAGGACCACGGCGCGCTCG
Source organism: Acidobacteriota bacterium (assembly GCA_036820975.1). Lineage (GTDB taxonomy): Bacteria > Acidobacteriota > Vicinamibacteria > Marinacidobacterales > SMYC01 > DAISKN01. The sequence goes on from DAISKN010000567.1 coordinate 1,945, forward strand.
ATGACGTTCTCGAGCTCGCGCACGTTTCCCGGCCAGTCGTAGTCGAGAAGAGACTGCACGGCGTCGGAGGCGATCGAAAGTCCCGGCCGCCCGTTCTCGTCGCCGTACTTCTTGAGGAAGTGCTGCGCCAGGAGCGGGATGTCGTCCTTGCGCTGCCGCAGCGGCGGGAGGAACAAGTTGATCACGTTCAGGCGGTAATAGAGGTCCTCGCGGAACGCCCCTTCGTCGACGAGCGCCTTCAGGTCGGTGTTGGTCGCGGCGATGATCCGCGCGTCGACTCTGATGACGTCGACGCCCCCGAGGCGCATGAACTCCTTTTCCTGGATGACCCGCAGGAGCTTCGCCTGGGTCTCCAGCGGTACGGTCGCGATCTCGTCGAGGAAGATGCTCCCCTCGTCGGCGATCTCGAACAGCCCTTTCTTGGGGCTCACCGCTCCGGTGAAAGCCCCTTTCACGTGGCCGAAGAGATTGCTCTCGAGGAGGTCCGGGGGCAGACTTCCGGAGTTCACGGGAACGAACTGCTTCTGCTTTCGCGTGCTGTAGTTGTGGATGGCTCTCGCCACCAGCTCCTTGCCGGTGCCGCTCTCGCCGGTGATGAGCACCGTCGACTTGGAGGGCGCCACCTGCTGAATCAGCGAGTAGACCTCCTGCATCCTCGCGGACTTTCCCACGAGCACGTCGAATCGCTGGCGGTCGCTGAGAGCCTCTTTCAGCGTGCGGTTCTCGTCGACGAGACGGCGCTGCTTCATCCCGTTCGCCACCACCACCCGCACTTCGTCGTTCTTGAATGGCTTGGTGACGTAGTCGAACGCCCCTCGCTTCATCGCCTCGATCGCGGTCTCGACGGAAGCGAAGGCGGTGATCATCACCACCACCAGCTCCGGGTCCGACCTCTTGAGCTCGTCGAGCACGTCTATCCCCGAGCGATCGGGCAGCATCACGTCGACGATCGCCAGATCGACCGGCTCGCGGCCCGCGATCTCGAGCCCCTCCTGCCCGGAGGTGGCGAGCTTCACGCGGTAGCCCTCCTGGGCGAGCAGGGACTCCAGGATCTCCCGCATAACCTCTTCGTCGTCGATGACGAGAACGGTCCCCTTCTCAGACATTCCCGATTCCCATCTTCGCTCGGTCAGGGACGTCGTCCAAACCGTGCTGGAAGCCGCCATCGCCAGGGGTCCTTTCCCAAATCGACAAACTCGCCAAACCGATCGTCTCTCCTCGGGGTCAGCGACCGGGCTGGGCGCGAACACGGCTGTCCGCCGTCGCCGCGGTCCGTAGAGAGCGATGGGCGGGAAGGCGTATCTGGAAGCTCGTTCCCTGCCCGACGGAGCTCTCGACTCCGATCTGTCCCGAATGCTCCTGGAGGATCCCGTAGGTGATCGAGAGCCCGAGGCCGGTTCCGCTGGCTCCCGCGCGCTTGGTGGTGAAGAACGGATCGTAGATCCGCTTGATGTCGTCCTGACTGATGCCCTGCCCGGTGTCGGATACGGTGGCGACGACCTCCTGCGAGCCCTCGGCAGTCGGGGTTCCGGCCGAAGTCTTGATGGTGAGCCACCCGCCCGAGGCCATCGCGTCCTGGGCGTTCAAGATCAGGTTCAGGAACACCTGCTGCAGCTTGTTCTCGTCGCCCATTACCTCGGGGACGTCGTCCCCGAGCTCGAGCCTCACTTTCACCCTCGCCCGGGTCAACTGGTGCTCCAGGAGGGAGAGGACGTCACGAATGACGTCGTTGAGGTTCACGGGAACGAAGCTCGCCCGTCCTTGCCGCGCGAAATTCAGGAGGTTGTTCACGATCTTCGAAGCGCGCTCCGTTTGCCGCTCGATCTTGTGCAGGAGCTTCGCCCGCGGATCGTCGTCGGAGATCTGATCCTGGAGCATCTGGGTGAAGCTGCTGATACCGGTGAGAGGCGTGTTCACCTCGTGGGCCACTCCCGCCGCCAGAAGACCGAGAGACGCCATCTTCTCCCGAAGCTGGAGCTGGGTCTCGAGCTCGACCCGTGAGGTCACGTCCTCGAAGATGACCAGCGTGCCCTTCTGCTCCTCCCCGCTGCCCACGAAAGGCGCGACCTGGAGCTTGACCACTTTCTCCTCGCCTTCGAGATTCGAGAGGTTCAGACGGGAGATGCCGCTCGACTCCGCCCGGGTCCACCAGGCCTTGCCCATCGTCGATTCCATCGTGTCCGAGAGCGCCTTGGGAAAGAGCTCGCCGAACCGGCGCCCGAGCGCTCGATCCCGCGCTAGGCCGTAGAGCCTCTCGAGCGCGCGGTTGAAGCGGACCACTCTCCCCTCGAAATCGAGAACCAGGATTCCGGCATCGAGCGACTCGATGGTGTTCTCGCTGTGCTCTTTGAGCGCAGCGAACTCGGCGGCCTTCTGCTCGAGCGAGCGGTACAGCCGCGCGTTCTCGAGGGCGGTCGCCGCCTGTCCCGAGAGCATCGTGAGCAGATCCATGTCCTCGCTCGAAAGGGCACTCTGGTCCCACCGTCGACCGAGGAGGATCACACCGACCACCTTGTCGTGGGACCGGCAGGGAATGGCGTAGGAGAGGCCGGCGACACCGAGGCCGTCTTCTTTTTCCGGCCTGTCTTTATGAACTGGCTGAACTGGCTCAGCTGGCTGAGTTGTCTGACTTGGCTGCTCTGGCGCGGGGCGCGACGTCGACCGGCCGTCGCTCCGGTGCTCCTCGGAGTCGGCGTAGTACACCGCTTCGCCTCGGGCCAGCCGAAGATAGACGGAGGAAGCGACCGGAAGGCGCGCCTCCTTCCATTCGTTCTCGTCGAGACCCTGACCCGCCTGGACGGTGAGCTCCCCTCCGTTGCCCGGAACCAGTAGCGCCACCTTCTCCGCCTCGAAGGTGTCTGAGATTCGCTCGACGAGACGGGCGGAGCGGTGATCGAGATCGAGCTGAGAGTTCAGGTCGCG
>DAISKN010000568.1:0-3970 GCA_036820975.1 Acidobacteriota bacterium
CATGAATCACAACCCGAAAAAGCTTCTTGGTATCGTCTTCGCCGGCGCGATCGCTATCGCTTCGGTCGCCGTCGCTCAGCAAGAAGGAAGGCACCGCGGCGGGCACGGACCACGCGGCGAGGGAATGGGTCCCATGGGGCAGCTCGGCCAATCGGGCCAATTGAGCCAGTTGCGAATGCTTCGCGAGCTCGACCTCACCGAGGATCAGCGGCAGCAGGTTCGGACGGTGTTCGACGAGGTCGAGGCGACGGGAGTTCCCGACCGCCTGCGCGAGGCGCGGGAGTCTCTCCACGACGCGATCGAGAGCGGCGCCGACGAGTCGGCCCTCCGGCAGGAGGCACTGCAGCTCGGGGAGGTCGAAGGGGACGCCGCCGTCGAGTGGGCTCGGGCGAGAGCGCGCATCCAGGAGATCCTCACCCCCGAGCAGAAAAAAGAGCTGGAGCAGCTGAAGAAAGACGCCGAGGAGAGGATGGAGATGTTCCGCCGCCAGCGGGAGGAGCGCAAGGCGAGGAAGAGCAAGAGCGGCGCCGATCTTCTATGATCCGACCATGATTACGGCAGTCTTGCTGGCCGGACTTTCGACTTTCGCGGTTCAGACGAAATCGCCGGAGACGCCGGGCGCTCCCGGCTTCTCCGGCACGTGGGAGCGCGACCCCGACCAGAGCGACGACGCTCAGGAGAAGATGAAGGCGGCGTTCGAGAGGATGCAGCAAGAGATGGAGCGCCGCGGGCGTGGCGGGCCTCCGCCTTCGGGCCCGCCACCGGGCGGTCGTCCGCCGGGGGGGCCGGAGGGTCGAGGAGGCGGTCCGGGACAGGTGCCCGAGGAGCTCTATGTGGAGCACGAGGACGGCGAGCTCCGACTGGATGACGGGGAACGGCTCCAGATCTTCTACCTGGACGGGGAGAAGCACCGCCGGGCGATGCCGAACGGGGCGAAGCTCGAGACAGTGGCCACGATTGCGGGACGGGTCGTGAACATCGAAGAGAAGCTGGAGCGGGGAAAGATCGAGCGGAAGATCGAGCTCTCGGAGGACGGCGAGTCGATGGTGATCACCCTGAACATCAAGATCGGCAACATGAAGGATCCGGTCCTGATTCGGACCGTGTACGAAAGAGTGGAGTAGAGTCGAGAGGTGTGCCGGGTCGCCGCCGAGCCCTTCGGCCGACCGAAGGCGCTCGGGGCGATGGAGCGCTGAGCCAAAGCAAACCGGAGACGAAGGCCGGACTAGGCTTCGTCCTCGAGAGCCGCCTTTTCGTCTTCCGTGAGAACGTCCACGACGTCCCACGCGAGTGGCTGGGGTCCGGGAACGATTCCGGCGATATCGGGATCTTCACCGACGCTGACATCGGTTGGGTCGCGATCGGATTTGCGCTGCTGGCGCTTCTCCGCCTTGAGGCGCTGCTTTTCTTGCCGCGCTCTTTCTTTTTGACGCTTGAGGAACGTCTGACGACTACGATTGGCCAATGAAAACCTCCTCGTTGATAAATCTCACATGCTCCTTACGATGTCTTCCTCCTGAGTAAGGGTGGAACCGCGGAGCGCCGTGCGCTACGACGCTCCATAAAAGCTCGTCGCACGAAGCTTTGGCAATCTGCATTCTAATACAGCGCCGATAAGGCGGCAAGAAACCGAAAGCCGAACCGCCGGAACGCTATCGCTTCAAGAGAATGGAGATTTGTCGCTCGCCCCCCCCCGCGGTCGCTCCCTTATGCAAGCCAAACGAGGGTTCCACGCCACATCCAGCTCACGTCTCGGCGAGACGAAGCCGGTCCCGATGCCGTGGGGGCGCGGAAGCCGAGGTTCGCGGGCCGAGAGTCGCCACCCTGTCCGCTCCGGAGCGGCGGAACGTCCCGCTCTACCCAACCGCCGTCGACGGAGCGCCTGAACGAAAAGGTATACATCCTTCCCGGCCCCCGGGCCGGGGAGGACGGCGATCTCCTGTTCGGAACTTGGTAGATGTAGATAAGAACGGGGTTGCATCCCCCGCACCGAGCGGCCTATCCTTCCTCGATTTTCGACCCGCCTCAGGAAACAGGAGACAGGCCCTCATGAAGAAGACAGCGATCGGCTGCGTCCTCGCCCTCTCGGCGACGCTCGTAACGGCGGCCTCGGCTCAGGAGATTCAATTCCGATCCGATCGGTTTGCCGGACTGAAGTGGAGGGACATCGGTCCCCAGCGAGGCGGGCGCTCGCTCGCCTGCACCGGAAGCCCGGGACGGGTGAACGAGTACTACTTCGGCGCGACCGGGGGCGGCCTCTGGAAGACGACCGACGGAGGCAACGTCTGGTTCCCCGTGACCGACGGGAAGATCACCAGTTCCTCCATCGGCGCCATCGCGGTCGCGGAAACCAACCCGGACATTATTTATATAGGCGGCGGTGAGGTTCAGCTTCGCGGCAGCATCACCCAGGGGGACGGCGTCTACAAATCGACGGACGGCGGGAAGACCTGGCGCCATATCGGCCTTCGGGACACCCAGGCCGTGGCCCGCATCCGCGTCCATCCCACGAACCCCGACATCGTTTACGTCTCGGCGCTCGGCCATCCCTATGGGGACAACGAGGAGCGGGGAGTGTTCCGCTCGACCGACGGCGGAAACACCTGGCAGAAGGTGCTCTACAAGAGCCCGAAGGCGGGAGGCGCGGACCTCACCATCGATCGCACCAATCCGCGGGTCATCTACGCCTCTCTCTGGCAGGTCTATCGCAAGGCCTGGAAGATGTGGGGTGGCGGCCCGGATTCCGGCCTCTACAAGTCCGAGAACGGAGGCGACACCTGGGTCGAGCTGACGAAGAACCCCGGAATGCCCGAAGGTCCGATCGGCAAGATCGGAGTGACGGTCTCCCCCGCGGACCCGAAGCGCGTCTGGGCGATCGTGGAGGCGGCCGAGGGAGGCCTCTTCCGCTCGGACGACGGCGGCGCCACCTGGAAGCGAACCAACGACGAGCGAAAGCTCCGGCAGCGCGCCTTCTACTACTCGCGCGTCTACGCCGATCCTCAGGACCGCGAGACCGTCTACGCGCTCAACGTCAACTTCTACAAGTCGACGGACGGCGGGGTCACCTTCGACACCGAGATAAGACCGCCCCACGGGGACAACCACGACCTCTGGATCGATCCCAACAACCCGCAGCGGATGTGCGGGTCCGACGACGGCGGAGGCCACGTCTCGCTGAACGGCGGCGCCACCTGGACGGAGCAGGACTACGGCACGACCCAGCTCTACCACGTCAATACCACGAACGACGTGCCCTACCATGTCTGCGGCGCCCAGCAGGACAACACCACCGTCTGCGTCCCGAGCGACGACTGGCACAACATGCTCGTTCCCTTCGGGGCCAACCACGGGTGGAGGTACGAGGTCGGCGGAGGCGAGAGCGGCTACATCACCCAACACCCGACGAACCTCGACGTCTTCTACGCCGGAAGCCAGGGCGCGCTTCTGACCCGTTACGATCGATCGAACGGTCAGATCCGCGACATCCAGATCTACCCCCGCTTCTTCTCCGGCGAGCCCGCGAGCGCTCTTCCCGAAAGATGGCAGTGGACCTACCCCATCGTCTTCTCTCCCCTCGACGCCAACGTGCTCTTTACCTGCTCGCAGCACGTCTGGAAGACGACGAACGACGGGCAGAGCTGGGAGAGGGTAAGCCCCGATCTGACGTACGCCGATCCCGAGACCCTGGGCGAGACTGGAGGGGTCGTCACCATGGACATGAACGGCCCGGAGATCTACGCCACGGTCTTCGCCCTGGCGCCGTCGTTTCACGACATCGGGACGATCTGGGCGGGCTCCGACGACGGCAAGATCCACATCACCCGGGACGGCGGCAAGAACTGGCAGGACGTCACACCGGGTGATCTCCCCAAATTTTCGCGAGTCGAGATCATCGACGAGTCGCGCCACACGCCGGGAACCGCCTATTTCGCCGCGAGCCGCTACCAGGTGGACGACCGCGAGCCCTACG
>DAISKN010000568.1:3980-4864 GCA_036820975.1 Acidobacteriota bacterium
ATCAACCTCGGCGCGCACTGCGCCAAGGGCGCCGCGATCCGCGAGCCCTACGTCTTCCGCACCCGGGACTACGGGAAGACCTGGACCAAGATCGTGAACGGGATCGCCCCCGGGCACTTCGCCCGCGCGGTCCGCGAGGACCACGTCAAGAAGGACCTTCTGTTCCTCGGAACCGAGCACGGGGCCTACGTTTCGTTCGACGCCGGCGACCGGTGGCAATCGCTCCAGCTGAACCTTCCCGACACGCCGATCCGCGATCTCGTCGTGAAGGACGCCGACGTCGTTCTCGGCACCCACGGCCGAGGATTCCACATCCTCGACGACATCGAGCCCCTTCGCGATCTCTCGGCCGCGGTCTATACGAAAGCGCTCACGGTGTTCGAGCCCGATGAGCCCGCGACCCGCGGCATCGGAAACGCGGTGATTCAGTACTTCCTCGCCGAGAAAGCGGAGAAGCTCACCGTCGAGATCCTGGACGCCGCCGGCGAAGTCATCAACACCTTCGAGGGCAAAGAGGAAGTCGAAAAAGTCGCACCCAACTTCTGGAGCACGCCCGGCTCGACCACCCCCACCATGGCCGCGGGCCTGAATCGATTCGAATGGAACCTCCGCTACAAGGGCGCCACCACGTTCGAAGGGATGATCATCTGGAGCGCCGAGCCGGAGCACGGTCCCAAAGCGCCTCCGGGCCGCTATCAGGCTCGAGTGACCGCGGGCGGATTCGCTCGACGCTCCAGCAGTGAAAGAACTCGTGCGCCGCCGTGCCGAGCAGATCGGAGCGCTGGTCGGCATTCCTGAGCGCGCCCGCGCTGGTCATCACCGTGCTGTTACGGTGCTCCATGCCGTCCCGGCTGGCGTGCGGCAGATAGTCCGCAATGAACGTG
>DAISKN010000569.1:0-4860 GCA_036820975.1 Acidobacteriota bacterium
TTGTCAAGAGCCTGTACTCGTCCAATACTCATGCGACCGTCGGGACCAGCACCCCGAACGGCTTTCCCACGCGCGGGGGCTCGTAGGCGACGATGCCCCGTTCCCAATCGGGCCCGAAGTCGAGCCGGTGCGGAGTCTGAGGCTCGCGCGGAATGTCGAAGCCGGGAATCGCGGGCCAGGAGGCGGCCTCCGGCTTCGCGAGCGTTCCCTCCGCGATCCTCGGGTAGGCGCTTTCCGGCGGCGTCGTTCCGTCGGCGACCCAGAGCACCATGGCGCGGAAGAGCGCGCGCACGACGGTTTCGTATCGAAGGGGATTCATGGGCGCCCGGCCGACGAACGCGGGGTCGGGATTGGGCGCAGGAGGAAAGGCACCGACGATGTGCGGCGCTCCCGCGATGAAGTAGACGCGGCTCGACTCGGGGATCACCGCGTCCCGGACTCCCATGGGATCGGTCGTGGTGAGCGAGCCCGCGCGGTTGAAATACTCCGAGTTGGTGAGGATGTGGAAGAACCTGGGCACGGTGCCGCTCTCCGCGGCGCGCCGCAGAAGGCCGTCCTCGACCCCCGTCTCCGGGTCGGCCTCGGTCCCGTCGGTGAAAGGAAACATATCGACGGGGTAGAGGATGTTGAAATGCTGGAGCGCGTCTCTCGAGGCCTGGCCGAACCGGTGGTTGAAAGAGCCGCGGCCGGCCCCACCCACCTGATCGATGACGCCGTCGAAGACCTTTCTGCCGCTCTCGTCGGCGTTGAATCCCTGGTAGACGAAGTGGCGGAGAAAGCGCCCCGTCTGCGAAATGCCCCAGCCGATGGCCCAGCGGACGCCGTGGAGAGGATTCGCCTCGCCGCGCTCGTGCTTGAGGAAGCTCACCAGGTCGCGCGTCCCCGCGAGGCCCGTTCCCACGACGCGCGGGCTCTCGCTCTGGTACACGACGTCGTAGATGAGGCCCGGCTGGAAGCCGGAATCGAGAGCGACGGTCGAGGAGTCGAAGAACCGGAACCGTTCTCGAGGAATCGGCTCCGGCGGGTCGAAGGGACGGGCGCGAACCGTCATCTGATGCTCGGAGCTTTCGAGATCGAGAACGGGATAGGCGCGATGCCCGCGATCGGCGAGACCCGCCGTCGTGCCGCCATCACCGATGAAGTTGCCCCGCACCAGCCCGCGAATCGGCTCGCCTCCCTCGGTCGCGACCGGCATCTCCATGCGCATGCGACCCTCGGGGACGTCCCACTGCCAGCCCATCCAGAGAAGCGAGAATCCCTGGAACATCAGGCTCCCGTTTCCGACCTCGGCCTCGGTCGCGGGATCCTGCGATGGAGAGGCGCTCTGGAAAACGGGCAGGATGCGCTTGGTTCCGCGGTTGCCGGCCTCGTAGAAGAGAACCCCGTTTCCGCGGGCGGGATCGACGGGCTTGAGCAGGTAGAAGTCCGCATGGAACTCTACCTCGCCGTTCTCGTTCCGGGGAGCGAGCGGGAGATCGACGACCAGGCGGTTCGCCGCGAGCTCGGGATCGAGAGCGAAGTCCACCTGCCCGGAGAGCTTCTCGTAGGGGCCGGCGAGGCCGAAGGCGCGGCCCTCGAGAAGAACTTCGCGGCGGTCGATGCGGAGGCGCACCACCCGGGCTTCGACCAGGCCGGAAACGAGGCAGAGGACGAACGCCCATGCGCGTGCGAAGCGGGGCATCAGAAGCTCCAGCCCGAGAGAGACTCGAGCGCGGCGCCCACTCCGGAGCCGAGGTGAACGTCGCGGCCGAGGTCCTTGAGAGTGCGCTCGAGCATCGCGAGCTGCGCGCACAGGTATGCGGGCCGCGCCGCCATTCCCATGTGGCCGAGGCGGAAGAGCTTTCCCGAGAGCTCTCCGTAGCCGCCGGAGATCATGATTCCGTAGCGTTCGCGAAGGTGTCCCCGGAGAGCCCTGTCCTCGATTCCCTCCGGGACCACCACTCCGGTCACGACCGGGCCCGCGATCTCCTCGCGCGCCGCCCAGAGCTTCAGCCCCAACGCCTCGACCCCGCGGCGGCAGGCGCGGGCGATGGCGCCGTGCCTCGCGGCCATTCGCTCGACGCCTTCCTCCACCGCCTGGGCGAGCACGGACTCGAGCCCGTACATCGTGGTGACCGAAGGCGTGTAGGGGAAGACTTTCTTCTCGAGCCAGGTGTCCTTCCAGTCGAGAATCGAAAGGAAGCTCCCCCGGAGCGGGTTCTTCTTCGACTCCATGGCCTTCCACGCCTCGGGGCTGATCGCGAGGAGGGAAAGCCCCGGAGGGCCGCCGAGGCATTTCTGCGGACCGGCGATGGCGACGTCGATCCCCCACTCTTCGGGGCTCAGGGCTTCACCGCCGAGACCGGAGACGGTGTCGACGAGGGTCAAGACCCCGAATTCCTTCGCGATCTTTCCGATCTCGGCCACGGGATTCACCGTCGCGGAGGGGGTCTCCGAGTGGACGACCGAGAGAAAACGAATCCCCGGAGTCGCCTTCAGCTTCTTTCTCACTGCCTCGGGATCGATGGCCTCGTTGTAGGGAACCCGGAGCTCGACGGTCTCGCCGCCGTACTTCTCGATGAAGAGCTCGAACCACTTGCCGAAGACGCCGGAAACGAGGTTCAGGACCTTGTCGCCGGGCGAGAGCAGGCCCGCGGCCGTGGCCTCGAGCCCGAGAATCGCTTCGCCCTGAAGGATGACGACGTCGTACTTGGTGCGGTAGACGGTCTTGAGAAGGGTCGATGCCCGGTCGAAGAGCTCGATGAAGACGGGATCGTAGTGATAGAGGATTGGACGCGCCATGTCGCGCAGCGTCCGCTCCGTCGCCTGGACGGGACCTCCGGCGAGGGTCATTTCGGGCCAGCGTTTCATGAGGCGGCTCCTCCTGAGAGGACGACAAGGTACAACCGATGCCCCGCCCCCGCAAGGGGTTAGAATTCGAGGGTCGAGGGAGCGGGCCGGCTGACTATCATCTATATATAGAAATCGAGGGGTAAGGAGGCAGCGAACGATGCTCGTCGCGGTCTACGGGACGCTCAAGACCGGAAAAGATAACTACGCGCGGTTTCTCCCGGGACGGACGCCGGCTTTCCGGGGGTTCGTTCAGATCTCCTACCGCCTCTACGCGAACGGGATGTACCCGATGCTCGTTCCCGTGGACGGGAAGAGCCGGGTGTTCGTGGAAATCTTCGACGTCGACGAGGACAAGGTGCGAGAGCTCGACGCCCTCGAAGAGCCCTACGACTACTGGCGCGAGACGGTCCATATCGACGAGTGGGGGAAGGACGTCGAGATCTACGTTCACGCGGCGCCGCCGCCCGGCGGGTTCGAGCTCGTTCCGTCGGGAGAATGGACCTAGCGATCCTGCCGTTCAGTGCTCTACGACTTCTCCGGTGTGCGTCGTGTCGTAACCTCCTAAAGCATCGAGCTCTCGCCGCACGGCGCGGCTGGAAAGGGCGTCGAGGAGCCGTTGGACGTTCGGATGCTCGTCGGCGAGATCCTTCGGAACGACGAGGTCATAGCGCTCGGTCTCGAGCGGAACGAAATCGAGCCCGAGGATCCGGGCGACGGCGAGCGGCGCGACCGCGGCGTCCGCCGCACCCTCGAGGACCCGCCGCGCGACCTCGGTATGGAGACGAAGCACGCTGTCGTAGCCTGCGACTTTCCGCGACGGGATGCCGGCCTCGGCGAGCCTGCGGTCGAGAAGCTGGCGGGCGCCGGAGCCTCTCTCCCGATTCACGACGCGCACGTCTTTCCGCGCGAGGTCTTCGACCGCGCGGATCGATTTGGGGTTGCCCGGGGACACCGCGAGGCCCATTTCCCAGAAGGCGAGCGTCACCACCGTCGTGCGCCGCCGGCCGAGATGCCTTCGCAGAAACGGCAGGTTGAACTCGCCGGAGGAGTCGCGGAGGTGGACGCCGGCGAGATGGACCGTTCTCCTTCCGAGCTCCACCAGGGCATCGGTGCTCCCCATCGACCAGACGACGACGGGAACCGGGTCCGGTCCCCGCAGCATCCGGTCCGCGATCACGAAGAGCGCCGGGTCGCAGCCCGCGACCGCGATCTGTCGCTCGAGAGCCGTCGGGTCCTCGAGCGCCTGGAGCGCGACCTTCCGCTTCGCTTTCTTCCCGGCGTCGCGCGAGGAGGGCGATACCAGGGCGTCGGCGGCCTGCAATCCTCGAGAGGGCTCGCCCAGCTCCGACAGCGGAAGGGCCCAGCTGCGGTCGCCGACCTTCCAGAGCTTCATGCGGTCGGCGCTCGCCGCTTCCCCCGATTCCCCGAGAAGCTCCGCTTCGACGCTCTGCAGATCCTCCTCCAGTTGAAAGAGGTCCTCGACCTTGCAATCGAGCGCTCGAGCGAGGCGAAGTGCGGTCGTGGCGTTCGGAAGGTAGCGGCTCGCCTCGATCATGTAGATCGCCTGTCGGGTGAGCCCGACGCTTTCCGCGAGCTCGGCCTGCGAGAGCCCGCGTGCCGTGCGCACGGTCTTCAGCCGACTCTGGTAGCGATCGGAGGTGGGTGACGAGCGCGGCATCGGCGCGAGGATATCACCCGGGCTCAGAAGTGGAGCTTCAACCCCAGCTGAACCACTCGCGGGTCGCCGGCGGAGCTGATGGTGGCTGCGCGGTTGCAGGACGTCCGCTAGCGCCGAGTGCGAGAAGGATCGAAACCCATCGCATCGGGCCGGGAATATAACCGTGTAATGTAAAAATAGCAATAATATACTTAAAGCGTATATAGTCCACGTCCAGGAGAGAAGAGATTTCTAAGCGGCGCCAGCGCTCTTCACGCGTGGCCCGACTTCGGCGGTCGGAACGATCTCGTGGTAATCGGTACAATCCCGTCTCGTCCATGAGTTCGCTGCAGAAAGGGGAGCTCTCGGTT
>DAISKN010000570.1:0-4857 GCA_036820975.1 Acidobacteriota bacterium
GGCGCGGTCGTGGAATAGTGGATCGACTCGTACTCCGTGTCGTAGCGGAATCTCTGCCCGCCGGAGCCCACGGGAGGGACCACGATCAGCGAAACCAGAGCCATTCCCAGCTGCCGCCGTGAACTCATGCTTCGTAGAGGATAGGAAGCGCCGCCCCTGCGCTGCAAGCGTCCCGGCAAGGGAGCGGCTTCCCGGAGAGGATGGCGAAGACCGCAAGCGACGGCGGGAGAGAGACGCGATGCGTCGCTCCCGGTGTCGGCCGCGTTGCTGTCTTCTAGAACAGGCTGAACAAGCCGGCGGCGAGGAAGGGCAGACCGAAGGCGGCGGTGACCACGGGAAACAACCACAGCGTCTGAAACGTGGCCAGTTCCCCCTCCTGCGGCCGCTGAGGATCGTAGAGCACGCGCACCGCGCTTCCCTTCGGACGCGCCGTGAGCCCGCCCGTCTGGGACTTGAAGGAGATTCGCTCGCCCCGCTTCGTGGTGAATTGGACGACGGGAAAGTAGAACGTGCGGGCCGGACCGCGCGTGGACTGGACGAGCGACTCCTCGTTGTCCTCGACCGTTCCCTGCGCGTCACCACCGGCGCGCAGCAGGCGCATCGGCCGTCGCAGGAGCAGCAGCGCGCCCCCTTGCGCGGCCGCGCCGATGGCCACGAACGCCCAACTCAATCCGGGATCCGCCATGCCGTGCTCCTGTTCCGTCTCGAAATCCCGCGGCCTGCCGCCGCGGCTCGGGCCTCCGAATTGAGGGAAGAGACCGCTCTTCACCTGATCGTGCTGGCCGCCGCCGTCGCCGAAGTGACCTGGGCAGTGTATATCCCGGATGGGCAGGGGGCTCAACACCGCGACCTGGATCAGCGGATGATCTCACTGCTCAAGCAACTTCGATGAGTGCCCGAGGGTTCTTTGCCGCAATGAGGAGTAGAGTTCGGGCGGCACCCGATGGTGCGCGACGACCCTGCTCCCACTCCTGGAGGGTCCGCACCGACACGCCCAGGAGCTCGGCAAATCTCGATTGAGAAAGGCCCGTTCGTTCTCGAATCCTCGACACCGACGGCACTGTAATGACCCGGCCGTGCTCTCCGCGTTTGAGCTGCCGGAGGCCCTCCAGGATCTCCTGGCCAATGTTCCGCTTAGCCTTTGCCATCGATCTCCTCCTTGATCTTCCTCAAGATGTGGCCTGGGATGCTCTGCTCTTCATTCTTGGCGTACAGCGTGAGCATCCAAATCTGCCCCTGCCGCGACCTCAGGTAGTAAACGACTCGATGCCCCCGCGCTTGCCTCGACCCGCGACGCACAACCGAAGCTTCCGCAATCCACCCGAACCACGAACGAGGTCTCCGGCTTCCGGGTTCGCGATCAGCGACAGCTGCAATTCCGAATACTCGTCGTCGGAGAGATACCGCCCCACCAGCTCGGTGAACAGTTTCGTCTCGACGAAAGTGAACACTCTCACATTATACGTCAGAGACGTATTGCATCCAAGGCACCTCGCTTCAGCATTCTTTGACCAAAGACGTCGGGCTCTCGAGGAACCGGCGACAGCTTCCTTCTCGCCAAGAAGCTGGTAAAGAAATTACGTCCCTGAGGGCGTCTCGAAACGGAGGAATCACGCGAGCTTGATGGCACGAGTCGGGAGCGGAGCAACTCCCCAGTCTCAGGCGCCTGAATCGGACGAGACAGTCGCAGTGCATCAGACCCACCACCATGGAAATCGTCGGTCTAGTGGAATCTAGTCGGGCCGAGCACTGGGAGGCTTGTTCCGAGCGAGGCCCCTCAGCTGATGATCTCGTCGAAGTCGATGATGCGCTTCCTCAAGGCGAAGAGGATGGTGTCGAGGGCGCTCTCCTTCGAGTATCCGAAGCGCCGCTGCATGTTGACCAGGATCTCGTCGGCGTAGCGGCGGACCTTCTCGTCGTAGGTGTCGTACTTCTCCGGCTTCATCCGCTTCTGGAAGAGCGCGTCCCGGAGCTGCTCGGGGTTCACGTCGCCGACGGTTCTCCGGTGCGAGAGGAGCTTCTGGTACTCCTGTCCGAAGGAGCTCAGGAAGTTGTCGTTTCTCGAGCTCACCACCGACTTACCCTCCTCGAGCGCGAGCTCGCCCGAGTCGTTCATGCCGAGGAACCGCTCCGCCACCTCGCGGCGGAAGACCTCGGGCAGTAACGACGGCGCCAGGATGCGCTCGATCGAGGCCATGTACTTGGTGTCAGGCTCGTCCACCTTGACCCCCGTCGTGGGATCGAAATAGGTGAACCTCCGCACCATGATGTGGGCAAACGCCCGGTTCTCGTGCGCCCGCAGGAGGAGCACGTGCTGCACGTACTTCCGGAGGTCGAGCGCTATCTCCTGGGGGTCCCGGTTCACGGTGGCGACGGTGATCTCCCGGCGGATGGTGTCGGTATAGATCGCCTGCGCCACCCTCACCAGCCCCGCGAAATCCCATAGTCGCCCTCCCCCTCCTCCAGAACCGTGTCGCCGATCGTTCGCCTCGCGCAGGGCTTGCGGTCTCGCCGGTGCTTCTCCTCCATCGGGACCCAGCGATGGAGCGCCGGCCCCTCGGCGAGGGTCTTCTTCATCCGGCTGAAGAACGTCCCCACGTGCACCCGGAAGCCGTTCGAGCTCTGCATCGTGTCCCGCATCAGGTTCTGCAGCTGCCGCACCGAGATGCCGTTCTTCCCTTCGTTCGGGTAGTGCTCGCTCCAGAGCGCCCTCATGAAATCGTCGTCCACCATCTTGAGCTGCTCGACGGTGAAGACTCCCGCCTGCTCGAGGGTAATCCGGTCCGGCCTCCGGGCGATGAGGTGCTCGTAGCGCTCCAGGTGATGGATGTCCACCCCCAGGCGAATCAGCTCGCTCCGGAACGGGTGCCATTCCGGGAGCTTCTTGATCGTCGCCATCGGATCGCCCGGCTGCGCCGAGTAGATCACCATCTTCTGCTCGGGGGCGATCGAGTAGTAGAAGGTCTTCTTCGCCTCGCTCCAGCTCGCGAGCGGCGGCACCTTCCTCGGCGGAAGGAGCCGGGTCAGAACCGAGAAGTAGGTCGCGATCCGGAGGAGGTTCGGGTCCACGTCGTACTTCTCCCGGATGTTGGCCATGTCCCGCTTGAGGATGTCCATCTCCGAATGAGCGTCGAGAAGGTAGTTGACCGGGATCTCGTCGATGCGGTCCAGGAGCTTCGAGGAGGTGAGCTGCTGCTCGAGCCGCGTCATCTCCTCGATGTTGGTCGTGGCGATGACCGTGGTGTCGACTGGAGTCTGCGTCGACTCGATCGAGGCCTTCCCGCTTCCCAGGAGCATGAGGAGCGGCTTGTAGGCTTCTTCGGTTCCTCCCCGGTCCTCCTCGCCTCCGAAGGCGTCATGGATGTGAAGCAGCCCCCGGTTCGCCGCCACCATCGCCCCGTCGTACTGATAGAGATAGGCGCCCGGCAGGTGATCGTTCACCACCTCCACGTGGTCCTGTCCCAGGTTCACGGGCTTCACGTCCACCTGGAGCTGGCGCATGTCGTCGATGTTGGCGATCCCTTTCGCCTGCGCGTTCGAGAACTGCACCTCCTCGACCCGAACGTAGTCCTCGAGGATGTCGTAGAGGGTCTTCCCCGCGTTTCGCGGGTTCTGGATGACCTTCTCGATGATGTCGAGGCTCCTCTTGTCGATGGTGGCGTTCTGGTAGAACGTGGGGAAGACGACGCGCTCTCCCGGCGTCCGGTCGCGGTTCACGAACTCGAAGAAGTCCTGACGGGGGTGCGTGGTCGACCCGTCCCGCTGGAGGCTCGTGGGGAACAGCAGAATGGGGTTGTGCCGGAACTTCGGCCGGAACTCGACCACCCGGCCGTTGTTCTCGAACCGGAAATAGAAGGAGTAGAGCTTGATCTCCGCGTGCTTGGAGTACTCCTCGAGCGCCAGGCTCACCAGGTCGACGATGTTGGTCTTCCCCGAAGCCGGCGGACCGACCAGCACGATCCCGCGCTGAGGGCTCGACTCCTTTCCTACCGACTCGATGACGTCGACGATCTGCTTGATGCAGTACTCCTGCCCGAAGACGGCGTTGGTGCCGGCGGAGAAGGGATCCTTGAAGACGTTGTAGCTCACCGCCGGCTCGCCGCTCCGCACCACGATCTCGAATCCGAAGCTCTTGATGGCCTCGGAGATGAGCGTCGAGCTCGTGTGGAGGCACGCGAGCGGGTCCTCCATGAAGGCGTCGATGAACTCGGAAAACCTCAAGCTCCTCGGACGGCTTGCTCCGAGAAAGCTTCGCAGATCCATCTTTCTGCCCTTCTCCGCCAAGGTGACTCCTCCTCCTTAATGCGCGCTCGGCTCTTCGCCGAGCGCGCTCCCCGCGCTCCTCGCGCGGGGAGGACGGACCCTCCGGGCCCGGTGCTTTCCTTCGGCTCTTCCGCTCGCTCGATCTCCTCTCAGCTCGCTCTGAAAGGCTTCTCTCCCCTCCGCATACGCTCGACCACCTGCTCGAACACCACCGGCTTCACTTCCTCGCTCTTGTACTGGTTGCCGGTCACGGCGAACAGCTGATCCTTGCTCACCAGCGCCACCGGCGCCTTCCAGATCAGGTTCAGGTTGCGAAGCGTCGGCCGGATCCAGTCCTTTCTCAGCGCCCGCCCGTCGTCGCGATGGAACAAAAGCAGCCCGCCGTCCTGGAAGTCGGTGTCGATGACGTAGATCCGGGGCCGGTAGAAGTGAGTGTAGAACCGCAGCATCTCCTCTTTGATGGGCTCCGGCTGCAGCCAGACGTAGCGCTCGTCGCGGTGGATGAGATCCTGTTCCTTGATGCCCAGCCTCTCGGCCGTTCGGCGGTCGATGCGGTTCAACTGCAGCTCGTGGATGAGCTCGGGGGTCAGGAAC
>DAISKN010000571.1:0-4834 GCA_036820975.1 Acidobacteriota bacterium
CGCTCGGACCGGATGATGATGGCGGTTCCGACGTCTCTTCGTCCAACGTTCGAGGCAAAGGATCCGAAGCCGCTCTTCCCGACGCGAGTTCCGATACTGGGCAACCCCTTTCGCTGGCACTATAGCGTCTCCGCCGACGGAGAGCGCTTTCTCGTCAATACCGCGCCCGCGTCCGTACGGCCGCCGGCGATCCACGTCGTCCTGGACTGGCGGGCCCTCCTCCCTCGGCCCGGGAACTGAGCACCGGTCTCGCCACGAGCCCGGTGCCGGCTGTCACCTGCCCAAGCAGATGAGCGGGCGCCACTGGGAGGAGCTGGGCCGAAGGGCCTGTTTTCTCCAGAGCTGGCCGTGGGTCTGGTGCATGAAGCGGTGAGAGCGCGGGTCAAAGAGTGAACCGACCGCAGATGGAACTGGCTGAGCGATATGCGACAGATCATCGAGCATGCTCAACCTTTTCCTGTGCGGCTGGGGCAATTCCTTCCGCACCGGGGAATGCAACGAACAATTTCCGGACAGGCCGCGGCGAACCGCGTGGCCGAAGTCAACGACCGCCTCGATTCTTTCCCGCCACGGTCCTTGCCACCTGGAGCAATTTCGAGCTGAGCCGTAAGCCCTCGTGCTCCGCCGCGTCGAGATTGATCTCGAAGCGGATCGTGCTTTCCTGGTGAAGAAACGAATGATGCCGCCCCTGAGCGCGAACTCATCATCCTCACCGACCGTCAGCGTCGCGGTGCCCTCGAGAGTCTTCAATATCTCCTCGAGTCTCGAGGACTCGGACTGGCTGATGAACAGGATGTTGCAAGGCTCGAGCTCGTCGATGCCTGCGAATCGCCGTATCGCGATGCGTTTCGTTCCGACCGTCTTGTCGCGAACCACCTGGTCGAGACTCTCCCCGAAAGGATCGAGTCCTACGACTCCGATGGTCACCGTCGTTGTGCCGGACGTGTGCGTCTGGACTCGCGTGAGCTCTGCCCGGGGCCCTCGATGGAACACGAGGGCCTGAGCATCTTGGGGAGTGTGAGGTCCGACTGGGAGTCTTCTCTCAGGCGAAGGCGGAGTTAGGTAGAGCCGACTGAAGGGGAGTGCCGTCGCGTGCTCCCTCAGGGAGAGCCTTCACTCGGTAGCCGCGGTCGAGTTGCGGCCAACCCTGCGCCGCCTCAGCAGACAGGACGCACTGAGTGCGACGCCAAGAAGCAAAGCGGAGCTCGGCTCGGGGACAGCGGTGTCGAAGTCCACCCTCAGAGCAAGGGACGAATCGGCAGTGAACGAGCCGGTCAGGTTCAGATTGATAAAGTTCTCGCCAAACAGAAGCTCGACGACCGAAATGCCGGAAACGCTACCGACTGTGACGTTTTGAATCGACTGGCTGAAACCCAGAAACTGCAGACCATCGAATGGGTTCGACGGGCTGTAGGTCGGACCCGGCATACCACCGAATGAGCTCGGGCCCAGGAAATCGAAAGAGATGCTGTTCGCCTCGAAGTCGATCGAGTAAAGGGTCGGCTGAGGCGATGACGGAGAGGCTTCGGGTCCCACGACCGCGGTGACGGTGACGAAACCGGGGATGGTGTCCGCCGGCGGAAGGTAGAGCGTCGCAAGGTCGGGAAAGAACCGGTTGACGGTAAGGACGTCGCCAATCATGCTCGCGTTCGCGAGACCGCCGAACCCCAACAGCGCCGCGCACGCCACGATGACGAGAACCGATCTGCTCATGATTCCTCCTGACCAAGAAAAATACTTCCCGCTTGAATGCGGTGAGCGTGCATCCATCATGCCAAGTGACAGGGTGTTCGAAGGAAAGGACTTAGAGCCAGCGTCGTCCAACCGGTGCTTCTGGACGTAAAGAGCACCGACACCAGAAGAGGGAACTTCAACCAACAGAGTCAAAAGGCGCAACTTCCAAGTTGCAGCGTTGGCTCGAGAACCGATATTCACGCGGACGACCCCCCGCAGGGCCACTGTTTGTAAAAAATGTCGACACTTTCGGGAGGGCCGCGCGTGGTAGGGGTCAAAACCTGGATTTGAGGTCGGCCTCATTGGAATCGGGGTTAGCCCGCCGGAGGTGGGCGAGAGCCTCCTAGTCGTTCGGTTGAGCTCCATGGCGACCTCGTGAATGAGGATGAAGCCGACGACGTCGAGTCGGCCGGGATGCGACTGGAATCATCGACGTCGAAGCCGTTCCATGTGCAAGAACGGAGGGCGCTCTCGCAGATGCGAGTACCGAGCGTTGCCAACCCCTTGTCGATGGCACTACGCGGTCTCGGGCGACAGGAGATCGTTTTGTCGTCAATGCCGTCCCCGTGTCGTCGCAGACGCGAGCGATCCACCTCGTGTTGGATTGGCGCGCGCTCCTTCCTCGGCCTCGAGAACCGAGCTCCGGTCTCGACGTGAGGCCGGTGCTAGAATCGAGCACGATGTCGCCGCAGGCGTTTCTCCTCGGCGAGTGGCGCGTGGAGCCGTCCCTGAACCAGATCACACGGCTCGCGCGCGGCTCGGCTCCCCAGCGCATCACTCCGAAGGCGATGGAGGTCCTGGTCGTCCTGACCGCGCGGGTCGGTGAGCTCGTCACACGGGAAGAGCTTCTCGCGAGCGTCTGGTCCGGAGTGCACGTGCAGGAGGAAGTGTTGACGCGGGCGATCGCGGACCTGCGAAAAGCGCTGGACGACGACCGCAAGGATCCCCGTTACATCGAGACGATTCCCAAGAGAGGGTATCGAGTCGTCGCACGAGTCCAGGGGGTCTCTTGCGCGAGACCCGTGCGCCGTTCGCTGTCTCTCTGGGGAGGAGCCGTGATCGCGGCCGCGGCGGTCGCGAGCGTTCTCGCGTGGGGCTCTCGCGATGGGGATCTCGAGCAAGCGCTCGCTCTCGAAGGTCGTCCGCTCACGACGCTTCCCGGCCGGGAGATCCAGCCGGCTCTCTCTCCCGACGGAACGCGCGTGGCATTCGTCTGGCAAGGAGCCTCCGGCGACAACTGGGATGTCTACGTGAAGCCTCTGGCGGGGGAGAGCCTCACGCGTCTTACGCAAGGTCCCGACGTCGACCTCTCACCGAGCTGGTCCCCCGATGGAAAACGGATCGCGTTCGCGCGGTATCCGGCGATGGGGGAATGCCGGATCCTCGAAGTGGACGCGCTCGGCGGGACCGAACGCGATCTCGGCTCCTGCGGGAAGAGTCAGAATCCAGATCTCGTCTGGTCGCCCGACGGGCGTTTCCTTGCGTTCTCCGACCGCGAGAGTGATTCGGAGTCCTTCGGAATCTATCTCCTCGCACTCGAAAGCGGCGAGAAGCGCAAGCTGGTCTCGCCCGAAGGCCAGCACTGGGGCGACAAGGATCCCGCGTTCTCTCCAGACAGCCGGTGGGTGGCGTTCACGCGGAGCGTGAGCATGAACACCCAGGACGTGTATCGCATCGAAGTCGATGGAGGAGAGCCGGAGAGGCTGACTTTCGACGGGCGTGAGGTGCGCGGGGCCGCCTTCACTACGGACGGCAAGCTCGTGGTCTCGTCGGCGCGGAGCGGAGCGCTCGGACTCTGGAGCTTGCCTCTCGGAGAAGGTCGGCCCGTCCGGCTGGTGTTTGCCGGCGGCACGCCGCGCGCTCCCGAGGTGGGATCCCGAGGAGAGCTCCTGTTCGAAGAGAGGTGGCGCGACTCCGACATCGAGGCCCTCGGGCTCGGAGCTCCCGACGCATCTCCGGAGCCGGTCCCGGTCTCGACCCACGAGGATCGCGAGCCGGCCCTCTCTCCCGACTCGAGCCGCATCGCCTTCGTCTCGAGCCGGTCGGGCACGCCGGAGATTTGGGTGAGCGACGCCTCGGGCGGAAACGCGCGGAGGCTCACGAGCTTCGGCGGCCCTCAAGTGGGAGCCCCGTCCTGGTCGCCGGACGGGCGCTCCATCGTCTTCGACGCCCGGCCTGCGGGACACGCCGATCTGTTCCTGATCTCGATCGACGGAGGCACACCGACACCGATCGCGCCCTCTCCCTCAAACGAGGTCGCCCCCGTGTTCTCTCCAGAGGGGAGCGAGGTGCTCTTCGGCTCGGATCGATCCGGAAAGTGGCAGATCTGGAGCTCGGAAAAAAACGAGCCGCTGACCTCGGACGGAGGCTACGTGGGCCGCTTCTCGAGAGACCGTACCCTCTATTTCTCGAAATTCGACTCGCCCGGGCTCCATCGCCTCGACCTGAAGTCGGGCGTGGAATCGAAGGTCGAAGGAACGGAGCTTCTCGCGGACGGGCTCGCATGGACGTTCGACGAGAGCGGGCTCCTGTTCCTCGGGTTCGAGGCCATGGAGGTGCGGCTGCTTCGCTGGGACGCGTCGTCGAACGCGACTTCATCTCTGAGGACGGTCGATGCCGATCCCACGGGCGGACTGGCGCACGACCCCGCGCGCAAGCGCCTGCTGTTCACTCGAATCGTCAGAAGTGAGAGCGATCTCGTGATCGCGCGGCTGCCGTAACCGCGATCTCGATCTGCCGCTCCAGGAAGCGGCGCATGTCGATGCCGGCGGCGGCGAGCTGCTGAGGGATGAACGACGCGCGCGTGAGGCCGGGAAGGGTATTGATCTCCAGGAACACCGCCCCGTCCTTTCCCATGATGACGTCGGTGCGGGAGTAGCCGCGGCAACCCACCGCCTCGTGCGCGGCGAGGGCGACCGATTGCGCGGCGCGCGCGCTCGCTTCCGGCACGTCGGCGGGCGTGATCTCGCGAACGCCCTTTCCAAGGTATTTCCCGTCGAAGTCGAAAGTGCGTCCCGCCTCGAGCACCACCTCGGAGCAGGGGAGGGCTCTCGGACCTTCTTCCTCCTCGATGACCCCGACGGTGAGCTCGCCGACGCTG
>DAISKN010000572.1:0-4833 GCA_036820975.1 Acidobacteriota bacterium
CTGCGGCCACGCTCGCCGAAGTCCCTTCGGGACGAAGGCGGCACCCCCGCGGCTCTCGCCGCGCGACTCGCTCGCCGTTTCACGGCTGACTCGCTCGCGCTGCGCTCGGGCTGAGGGCTCCCCAGAGGATGTCGCAGACCGCGCGGTGGAGGTTCGCCGCGACGAGATCCGGCTGCCGCGGCCAGGTCCGTGCCTGATGGCCCAGGTTTCCCTCTCCATCGCCCGTACGGACCAGCGCCGCCCGGGCCCCGACGCTCCAGGCGGTCTTCAGGTCGCTCTCGTTGTCGCCGACCATCCACGATCGCGAAAGGTCGCAGCCCAGATCCTTCGCCGCGCGCAGGAGCATCCCCGGCTTCGGCTTCCGGCACTCGCATCCTTCGTCGGGCCGGTGCGGGCAGTAGTAGATCCCGTCGAGGCCGGTTCCGGCCGCTTCGAGAAGGCGCTGAAAATCCGCGTGAATCTCCCGCAGCAGCTCTTCCGGGAAATACCCGCGCCCGACGCCCGACTGGTTCGTGACCATGACCGCGAGGAACCCTTCGTCCCGAATCGTCCGGATGGCCTCCACCGTCCAGGGGAAGAGCCTGAACCGGCTCTTGTGGCTCACGTACCCGACGCCCTCGTTGAGGGTGCCGTCGCGGTCGAGAAATATCGCGGGCTTGCCGGTCACGAGAGCCGCGCCCCCACGGGCGCGAGGCCCATCGCTTCCTCGTAGACCCGCCCCACCCCGACTCTTTCCATGCAGCGATGGTCGATCGGACAGTCGCGGTAGAGGCAGGGACTGCAGTCGACGGGCTCGCGGAGGAACTTCGCTCTGGGACCGAGGGGTCCGGTCTCGCCGGGATCCGTCGGTCCGAAGATCGCGAGCGTGGGAACCCCGAGCGCGGCGGCGAGGTGCATCGGGCCGGAGTCGTTCGAGAGGAAGAGCGAAAGCTCGGCGAGGACGCCGATGAGCTCTCCGAGCGAGGTTTTTCCCTGGAGCATCAGCGGAGGCTCGTCGAGCACCGCCCGAACGTCATTGGCGAGAGCGCTCTCGGACTGCCCTCCGAGGATCACCACCCGCGCACCCATCGAGGCGGAAAGCTTTTCCATCACTTCGCCGAATCGGCTCGCGCTCCAGATTTTCGCCCGGCTTCCGGTGGCGCCCGGGTGAACGCCGACGAGCGTCTTTTTCCCGTCCCATCCTTCCTCTTCGAGGAGCGACCGGGCCCGCTTCCTGTCGGGCTCGCTCGCCTTCAGGCTCACGTCCGGTGTCGAGGTCCGAAACCCGAGGCCGCTCATGAGCTCGAGGTAGTAGTAGGCCTGATGGCGGCCGAAGGGGCGCGGAGCCGGCGGCACTTTTCGCGTGAGAAGAAGCCCCCGGCTCTCGGTGGCGTACCCCCAGCGCTCGCGGACTCCCGCGAGACGCGCGAAGGCGGCGGCGCGGAAGGCATTGGGAAGAATGAGGCAGGCGTCGAAGCCCTCGGACCGGATTCGCCGCGCCGCCGATAGGAGGCCGCGGAGTCCGCTATCGGATCCCCGAGGGTCGTAATCCAAAATGGCATCGACTTCGTCGACCCCTTCGTAGAGCCCGGCGAGCGACGGCCGGGCGAGGACGACGATGCACGCCTCGGGGCGCTCGCGCCGCAACACCCGCACGGCGCCCAGGGACATCACGGCGTCGCCGATCCAGCTCGGGGCGAAAACCAGAATCGACTCGCGGCTCACGTCAGGGCCGCCTCGACGCCTTCTGACTCGGCTGACTCGGCTGATTCGGCTGACTTGGCCGTCTGGGCTTCCCGCGAGGGAAACGAGGGGTCGTTCTCCTGGGGAGGCCTCGTGCGCCACCTTCGATGCATCCAGAGCCAGCAGTCCGGCGCCTTCCGGATGTGGTTCTCCTGAATGCTCGCGAGCTTCTGGGTGAGTGCGGCCAGGGCGTCATCCCGGTCCATGTTTCGATAGGGCTCGATGTCGACGGGACCCTCGTACACCGCGCGATAGCGGCCCGAGGCGATCGGATAGCAGAACGCGGGAACGAGGGCGGCGCCGGTCTTCAGGGCGAACCAGCTCGCGACCGGGGTCGTCGCCGCCGGCCGGCCGAAGAAGTCGACGAAGACCGCGTCCTGGAGGTGCACGTTCTGGTCGGTGACGATGGCGACGGTCCCGCCCTCCCGCATCAGCTTCCGCATCTGCGACAGTGCGCGGCTCTTGTAGACGACCTCGTTTCCGGAAATCCCCCGGATCTCCTCGAGCCAGCGGTTGAGGTAGGGATTGTCCTGCTCGCGCGCCACGAGGTGGATCTTTCCAAAACGGTAGCCGTGGGCAATGGCGTGGAGCTCCCAGTTTCCGAAGTGGGCCGCGACCAGGATGACACCCTTGCCGCGCCGCCGCGCTTCCTCGACTCGTTCGATGCCTTCGAACTCGAACCGGGGCTCGAGCTCCGCCCAGGTGGGGCGGCCGAGGGTAATCATCTCGAAGAGCATGGCTCCGAAGTGCCGGAAAGCTCCCTCGGCGATCGACCGCTTCTCCGCCGCACTCCTTTCGTCGCCGAACGCCATGTCCACGTTCGCGAGCGTGACCTTCCGGTGGCGGGCGTCGAGGGCGTAGACGCAACTCCCGAGCGAGCGTCCGATCGCGAGCCGGGCGGCGTGGGGAAGAGCGCTCGCCGCGGCGCCGCAGGCGCGGGCGAGGAGGTACTCTGCGTCGTGTTTCATCGGTGCAAGGCTCGGCCCGAACACGGAAGAATAACACCGAAGCGGGGACGGAGAGAAAGAGGACTCACGCTCACGGCAGCCGCTCGAGAAGAGCCTCGAGCACCGTCCGGTCGAGGATCTCGGTCTCGATTCGAATGACGTAAAGGGGAATCGCACTCGGCGTGGATGCTATCTTCACCGCGTCCTTCCCCGTCGTGAGAAGCGCCACGGCCCCCTTGCGCCTCGCTTCCTCGGAGAGAGCTTTCAGCTCCCCTGGGTCCCACCAGTGGTGATCGCGGCGGGCCGCGGTGAAGACCACGTCCGCGGGGATCGAGTCGAGAACCCGCTCGGCGCGCGCGATTCCGAGGAGCGCTCCCACCGGGCGCCCGCGGAAGCTCTCGGGCTCGAGGGTCTCGGAGCCGTCGAGGGAAACGAAGCCCACGAGCCGGTTTCGCGCCCGGATCGAAGGGAGCTCGGGGGCGGCCCGGCCCACGAGGCGGCGCAGCTCGTCGCCCGGGGCGTCCTCGCTCCACCGCGTCCAGACGACGGCATGGGCGCGCGAGAGGCTCCCGAGCGGCTCGCGCAGCCTTCCGTGCGGAAGCAGGTGAAGACTCGCGACAGGCTCGCGCGCATCGAAGCAGACGAGGTCGAGATTGCGACGGACCCGGCGGTGCTGGAAACCGTCGTCGAGCAGGATGAGGTGGTCGCCCAGGAGATCGACGAGCTCCCGACCGGCCGCGGCCCGGTTCGGTCCTACCGCGACCACGAGGCCCGGGACCGCGCGCGCCAGCTCGAGAGGCTCGTCGCCGCAGTCCTCGGCCGAGGCAAGGATTCGGTCTCCGTCGGAGACGAGAACGAAGGGAGATCTCGAGCGCCGGCCATACCCGCGGGACAGGACCGCCACCCGCTCGCGGCCGAGGAGCGAGCGCGCCAGAGCCGCGACGAACGGAGTCTTCCCGCTTCCGCCGACGGTGAGGTTCCCTATGCTCACGACCCTGGCCGGAAGGCTCGTCGACGCTTCGGGGTGGCGGTCGTAGTGCCGGTTCCGAAGGAAGACTCCGGCTCCATAGAGCCACGAGAGGGGAGCGCCCAGAAGGCTCACGGCAGAATCTCCCGAATCGCCGAGACCGTGCGGCTCGCGGCTCCGCGATTCTCCGCGACGACGGCATGGGCCTTCCTCGAAAGCTCCTCGCACCGTTCCCGGCTCGCGAGGAGATCGCGGAGGGCGCTTTCGAGCTCCGCCTCGTCCCTCACCTGGAGCGCGGCTCCGGCATCGAGAAAGATCCGCGCGATGTCGGAGAAGTTCTGCATGTGGGGGCCGAAGAGAACCGGCTTTCCCCAGGCGGCCGGCTCGATGATGTTGTGCCCGCCCCAGCTCGCGAGACTACCTCCGACGAAGGCGAAGTCCGCCTCGGCGTAGACCGAGGCCAGATCCCCGAGGGTATCGAGGAGCAGCACGTCCGCCGCCGCCGGGTCCTCACCGCGGGAGCGCCGGGCGACGCGGAGGCCGCGAGACGAGGCGAGCTCCCGGACCTCGTCGAACCGCGGCACGTGCCGCGGGGCCACGACGAGGAAGAGGTCGGGCGCCGAGAGTCGGAGGCGCTCGAAAACCGAGAACACGATCCGTTCCTCGGGGTCGAGAGTGCTTCCGGCGACGAGAACCCGGCGACCCTCCGGGGTGAAGCGCTCCCCCGGTTTCGCGGCTCCGTCCGGGGCGGCATCGAACTTCAGGCTTCCGACGACGCGGACCGACGATGGCGCGGCGCCCAGCGCTTCGATCCTCCGGGCGTAGGTCGCGCTCTGCATTAGAAAGCGATCGATCTCCTCGAGGTAGCGTTTCAGGAAGAACCGGATTCGGAGGTAGCCGGGAAACGACCGGTCGGAGATCCTCCCGTTCGCGAGGAGGGTCGAAGCACCCGCGCGGCGGGCCTCCCGGAGGAGGTTCCGGGCGCGATAATACTCGGGCGCATTGACGCCGAGCGTACGGCTATCGCACTCCCGGAGAGCGGCGGAGGCATGGCGAAGGTTTTCGATGGCTTTAGCGGTTTTGAGGGAGACGTCTTTATCGGTCGGGGCGGGCATGAATTTTATTTAACACGTCGGCGCCGGGAAGTCAAAACCGGCCGGACGCGCGAGACTCTTTTCGGAGGCTCAGAGCTTCCTC
>DAISKN010000573.1:0-4819 GCA_036820975.1 Acidobacteriota bacterium
TATTCAATCCCTCCTTCCCCTATCGCATCACCCATACGCTGCTCGCCTCGGGCCGGAACCGAATCCTGGTCGACTTCCGCGACGTGACCTTCATGGACAGCGCGGGGATGGGCGAGCTGGTGTCGGGGCATCGCACGGTCGAGCGCTTCGGCGGCAAGCTCAAGCTCCTGAACCCGTCGAAGCGCGTCCACAACTCCCTGACGATGTCGAAGCTCCTGCCGATCTTCGAAGTCTTCGAGGACGAAGACAAGGCGGTAGCGAGCTTCCCGGAAGCTTCCCCGGAATAAAATTCCAAGACGCGTTCCCTCCCTCGAGTACTCGCGTTGACGCGCCGTCAAGGTCGGCGGGTTCTGCCAAAGCGGTGGAAGATCGCGGCGAAGGCCACCTCCACGTCCCTCTCCTCCACGTAGATGTAGAACTCCGTCGCCGTCGAAGCCACTTCGAGCACGTTGATGTTCTGGAGGGCGATCTGCTCGAGCAGCTGATGCAACACCCCCTTCACGCTCAGATAGCGCTCGCTGAAGGTCATCCCCACCGACGCCACGCTCCGGTGGACGATCTTCGGCCGTGAGCTGAGTGCTTTCCTCAGCCGGCCGAAGTTCTCTTCCTCCACGATGACCGTTATCTCCCGCAGTCCCTCGGTGATGGTGATGAACCCGTTCCGCTCCTGAACCGCGGCGAAGACCCGGTTCAGCTCCCGATGGGTGGTGTGGGTCTTGGCGAGGGTGACCGAGCACAGACCGGAGACGATGCTGACCTTGTCGAGGACCAGCGCGTCGGTCTTCTGCGGACGACTCCGGGACCATTTCCGCTGGAGCCGGGAAAGGCTCATGAGAACCGCCGCGTCGCTCACGCCCTTCCGGGTCTGCGCTTCGACACTCGGACGGAGGAAACGCGCGAGCTTCGTGAGGTTCAGGAGCCGGTGGTGCATGCCGAAAGCGATCGCGGAATTCCCCTCGACGATGGTCTCGAGGGCGTCGGAGATCTTGATCATCGGGCGGGACTCACTGTTATGAATGTAACACTTTACGGCTTTTTTCTGTTGCCGGGCACGCTTTTCTTGACCAGGGGATCGTCCCCTGCTACAACGGGCGTCCATTGGGAGGTGACCATGCCCGCCTGTCCGGTTTGCGAAGCGGATGTCCCCGTCTCCGCCGACGCCCTCGTCCACGAGCTCGTCGATTGCGGAGACTGCGCGACCGAGCTCGAGATCGCGTCTCTCTCCCCTCCGGTTCTGAGGGAGGCCCCGGTCGAGGAGGAGGACTGGGGTGAGTGAGCGCGTGCCTCGCGCGCGAATCGCCATGCTCCACGGCATCGTCCGGCGGGAGGAGAAGCTCCTGATCGAGGCGTTCGGCCGCAGTCCGGAGATCGAGCTCGTCCTCCTCGAAGAGCGCGCGATGGTCTTCGCCCCCGCCGCCGGCTACGGCTTCGACGCCGTGCTCTCCCGGTCGGTGAGCTTCTCCCGCGGACTCTACGCGCGGAGGATCTTCGAGGCCCGCGGAGTTCCCTGCTTCAACAGCGCCCGCGTTGCGGAGACCTGCGGCGACAAGCTCCTCACGTCTCTCGCCCTCGAGAACGCCTCGGTGCCTCAGCCCGAGTTTCGCGTGGCGTTCGACGAGACCGCGGCGCTCGAATCGATGGAGGCGATGGGTTTTCCGGTAGTGCTCAAACCGGTGGTCGGCTCCTGGGGTCGCCTCGTCGCGCGCGCCGACGATCGCGACGCCGCGGAGAGTCTCCTCGAACATCGAGCGGCGCTCCCGAGCTACATGCACCACGTCTATTACCTGCAGCGGTACGTCGACAAGGGCGGTTACGACGTCCGCGCTTTCGTCGTGGGAGAGCGGGTGGTCGCCGCTATAAGGCGTTGGAGCGCGAACTGGCGGACGAACACCCACCGGGGCGGCCGCGCCGAGGCGCTCGCGGTGGGCGACGATCTCTCATCCGTCTGCCTTTCGGCGGCGCGCGCCGTTGGAGGAGGCATGCTCGCGATCGACCTGTTCGAGACTCGGGACGGCTACCTGGTGAACGAGGTCAACGACACGATGGAGTTCCGCAACAGCATCGAGCCCACCGGGGTGGACATTCCCGGAGCCATGGTCGAGCACGTGCTGTCCCAGGTGACGGAGGGTGCCGGGGCGTGCGGTCGGTTAGCGTCATAGGCGCCTCGGGATACGCCGGCGGAGAGCTCCTCCGCCTTCTCCTCGGTCACGGGAGCGTCTCGATCCGCCAGGCGACCTCCGAGAGCCTCGCGGGAAAGCCCGTCGCCCGGGCCCACCCCCACCTGCGGGGAGTCACCGACCTTCGGTTCGAAAGCATCGATTCGCTCACCCCGGCCGACGTTCTCTTCTGCTGCCTCCCCCATGGAGTGGCGTCGACGAAATGGAGCTCGCTCGCTCCGCTGGCGGAGCGGATCCTGGATCTCTCCTCCGACTTCCGGCTGCGCGACCCTTCGGCTTATCGGCGCTACTACGGCCACCCTCATGCCGCCCCCGAGGTACTCGGCGAGTTCGTCTACGGAGTTCCCGAGCTCCATCGGGACGCGATCCGGGAGGCCCGCCACGTCGCCTGCGGCGGCTGCAACGCCACCGCCGCCCTGCTCGGCCTCTACCCTCTCTTTCGCGCGGGTCTCGCCGACGAGGAACGGACGGTGATCGAGGTCAAGGCGGGATCGAGCGAAGCGGGGCGCAAGGCCACGCCTTCGAGCCACCATCCCGAGCGCAGCGGCGCCGTCCGCTCCTTCGCCCTCACCGGGCACCGGCATACCGCCGAGATCGCGCAGGCGCTCACCATCCAGAAGCCGGTCGAGGTGCACCTGTCGCTCACCGCGGTCGAGATGGTGCGCGGCGCCGCGGCGACGAGCCACGTGTTCTCGAAGCGCCGCGTCACCGAAGTGGACCTGTGGAGGATCTACCGCGAAGCCTATCGAGAAGAGCCTTTCATGCGCATCGTGAAAGAGCGACAGGGAATCCATCGCTATCCCGATCCGAAGCTCCTCATCGGGACGAATTTCGCCGACGTCGGGTTCGAGCTCGACGAGGACAGCGGAAGAGTGGTGGTGGTGAGCGCCATCGACAACCTGATGAAGGGCGCGGCCGGTCAGGCGGTGCAGTGCATGAACCTCATGCTCGGCCTCGACGAAACGACCGGACTCCGGTTCACCGGCCTTCATCCGCTCTGATTCGACGAATCATGTGCCGATTCCTCGTACTCCGGAGCGCCGAAGGCTTCGACCCGTCTCCGATCGTGGATTCGTTCCGGGAGCGCTGCCGGAGGAGCCCGGAGTTCCAGGGCCACGGTTTCGGCATGGCGCTCCTGGCTTCGGGCCGCTGGGAGCGCTACCGCAGCCTCACGCCCATCTGGGAGGACTCGCGGCCGATTCCGCGGAAGGTCGAGCTCCTCGTCGTCCACGCCCGGAGCGCCTTCCGGAACGAAGGAATCGACGTCCGGAACAACATGCCGTTCTACCGGGAGGACCTGTGCTTCGTCTTCAACGGCGAGCTCCGGGGCGTCCGGCTGAAAGCGCCCGGCCGCATCGGCGCCGAGAAGATCTTTCACCTGATCCTGGAGCAGCGGGCCGGCTTGCCGGAGGCGCTGGCGACGACCGACCGGCTCGTCCGATCCCGCTCGCGCTACGTGAGGGCGATGAACGTCGCCCTCACCGACGGATCCAGAATCTACGCTCACTGCCGCTTCGCCGAGAAGCCCGACTACTTCACGCTCCACTACCGCGCGGGAGACCTCGCCGGGGTCTCCTCGGAGCCGCTCGACGAAAGCTTCCGGCCGATGGCGAACGGCGAGACCCGGGTGCTCTGAGCCGATGATTCTCGTGAAGGTGGGCGGCGGCGCCGGCGTGAATCTCGAGGGGATCGCCCGCGACCTCGCGGGACTGGGAGAGCCGGCCGTCGTCGTTCAGGGCGCGAACGCCGCCCGCGACGACCTCGCGGCGAGACTGGGAACACCCAAGCGGACGGTGATCTCGGAGTCCGGAGTCGAGAGCGTCTTCACCGACGCCGACGCCCTCGAGATCCTCACCATGGCCTACGCCGGTCTCGTGAACAAGCGCTTCGTCGCCCTCTGCCAGCAGCGCGGTGTGAACGCCGTCGGTCTCACCGGGCTCGACGGAGCGCTGATCCGCGGACGGCGCAACCGCGGAATCCGCGTCGCCGAGAACGGACGCCGCCGCCT
Source organism: Acidobacteriota bacterium (assembly GCA_036820975.1). GTDB lineage: Bacteria > Acidobacteriota > Vicinamibacteria > Marinacidobacterales > SMYC01 > DAISKN01. Next base: position 4,186 of record DAISKN010000573.1, read on the forward strand.
TCTGCACGACGACTCGGGAAAGCCGGTCTCCGTCAACGTCGAGCTGTTCCGCCTGCTTCTCGGAGCGGGCTATACCCCCGTCGTGACCGTCCCCATCCTCGACGAGGAGGGCCGGGCCATCAACACCGAGAACGACGAGGTCCTCGCGCTGCTCCAGAGAGATCTCGGAGCCGACGTGGTGGTGCAGCTCATCGAAGCGCCCGGGCTTCTGGGAGATCCCGCGAAGCCCGAGAGCCTCCTCGGCGCCCTGGGCCGGGGGGACCTCGAAGCCATGGAGCCCGCGTCCTCCGGAAGGTTCCGGCGAAAGCTCATGGGCCTTCGCAAGATGCTGGACTCTGGCTGCCGCCGGATCGTCGTCGGCGACGGCCGACTCCCGAATCCCCTGCGCTCCGCGCTCTCTCTCGAAGGAACGGTGATCGAATGAGCACGGCGGCGGCAGGAATCGACGCGCGCTCGCTCCAGGACCGCTTCGAGCTCGACGTCTACGGGAAACGCGGGATCACCCTGGTCCGGGGGCAGGGATCGCGCCTTTGGGACGACGAGGGACGCGAGTACATCGACTGCATGAGCGGCCACGGCGCCTTGAACCTGGGCCACGCGCATCCCGACGTCCTCGAGTCGTTGAGCTCCCAGG
>DAISKN010000574.1:0-4817 GCA_036820975.1 Acidobacteriota bacterium
TTCGGCTGGGAAACGACCGCATCGTGCCCTTCGGCGAGGTCCCCGGCACGGAGGATCTCGAAAAGGCAGGCGCCTCGCTCCTGAACGACACCGCGTCCCGCACTATCGGCTCCGATACCTTCTTCCTGAGCGGCGAGATCCCGCGACGCACCTCGTACGAGAAAGGAATGCCCCGTCAGGTGAAGCTCGAACCGGACGGATCTTGGAGTCCCGATCCTCTCGTCCTCGACGAGCGGTTCCTAGCCGTTCACCTCAGGGATGCTGGAATCGTGGTCTTCAGCTCGTGCTCTCATGCCGGCATAGTCAATGTGCTCACCCACGCCCGTGAGGTCTTCGCTCCGGCGCCGCTCTACGGCGTGTTTGGAGGGCTACACCTCTCGGGTGCGGGGAGCGAGAGCATCATCGACGACACGGTCCGGGACCTCGTGTCGTTCGATCTGAAGCGCATCGTGCCGGGACACTGCACCGGCTGGCGCGCGCTGCACCGGCTCATCGACGCATTCGGCGACGTCGTCGTGCCGGCAGCGGTCGGCCAGACGCACCGGCTGGAGTAGGCGGGATCCACTCCCGGTCCCACGCGAAGGTGTCCGAAGGCCAGTCGCCGTGGAGTGCCGGTCCTCGGCCTCGAGCAGATCGAACTTCATTTCACTCCCCGTCTCGTTCCGCTCGCGGCTTTCGTGACAGTATTGAACGCCGTGAAGCGGTACGGAAGAGCCCTCGCACCCATCCTGCTCGCCGCCGGCATCACGCTGATTCCCGCCCCCGCGGGGCTGGCGCAGCACGCATGGCATTACTTCGCAATCTTCTCCGGGGTGATTCTGGGGTTGATCCTCGAGCCGTTTCCCGGGGCCGCCGTGGGATGGATCGGCATCACGTGCGTGACCCTCCTCGCGCCCTGGGCCTATTTCAGCCCGGAGGAGCTGGCGGACCCGGGCTTCGATCGAGCCGCGCAGGCGATCCGTTGGGCCCTGTCCGGCTTCTCCAATACGACGGTGTGGCTTATCTTCAGCGCGTTCACCTTCGCTCTCGGGTACGAGAAGACGGGGCTCGGCCGGCGGATCGCCCTCGCGCTCGTGAAGCGGATGGGAGCGAGGACTCTCACCCTCGGATACGCGGTGACGTTCGCGGACGCGATCCTGGCGCCGTTCACCCCGTCGAGCACGGCGAGAGGCGCGGGCACCATCTATCCGATCGTGCGCAACCTGCCGCCCCTCTACGACTCGAAGCCGAACGACCCATCGGCCCGCCGCGTGGGCTCGTACCTCATGTGGACCGCGATCTCGTCGACTTCCATCAGCAGCACGCTCTTCCTCACGGGAATGGCGCCGAACCCGCTCGCGGTCGAGATCGTCAGAAAGACTACGGACGTCACCATCAGCTGGATGGACTGGTTCACGGCCATGGCTCCGTTCGGAATCTCGATGATCTTCCTCGTGCCGCTCATGAGCTTCATCTTCTATCCGCCGGAGCTCAAACGAGGAGAGCGATTGCCCGTCTGGGCCGAGGGGGAGCTCGCCGCCATGGGTCCCCTCTCGCGCCGGGAGATCGTGCTCGCCATCCTCGTCGTTTCCGCCCTGATGCTCTGGATCTTCGGCGGCGGCTTCGTCGATGCCACTACCGTGGGTATCGCGGTCGTTTCTTCGATGGTCGTGCTGGGAGTCGTGACCTGGAACGACGTCCTCGGGAACCGGCAGGCGTGGAACACCTTCGTCTGGTTCGCTTCACTGGTGACGCTCGCCGCGGGCCTGTCTTCGGTGGGGTTCCTGAAGTGGGTCGCGACGCTGATGAGCGGTCATCTCACGGGCTTCTCTCCCACGTCCGTGGTCGTGTACCTGGCGCTCGCGTACTTCCTCCTCCACTACATGTTCGCGAGCATCACCGCTCACACCACGGCACTGTTTCCGATCATGCTGGCTGTCGGCTCTGCGGCTCCGGGAATGGACATACGGGAGCTCGCCCTCGTTCTCGGCGGCACCCAGGGAATCATGGGTATTCTCACGCCGTACGCGTCGGGACCATCGCCGGCGTATTACGGGAGCGGCTATCTGCCCTCGAGAGACTACTGGCGGCTGGGGGCTCTGTTCGGCGCCATCTTTCTCTTTTTCTACCTGATCATCACGGTGCCGTGGATCGTGACGAGAACGTGAAACCGGGTAAGAGCCGCCGATCGGGCAGGCTTCGGACTCGGAACCGGTCGGTCATCGGGTCCGCCGCCGCCACTGCACCCATTGGACGGGGGTGTGGCCGAGGAGCGCATATCCGCCGGAGGCAAGAACTGGAAAGAGCGCCGTAAGTAAAGATGCAGCCTTTCATGTTCTCACTTCGGAGATGAGAAGGGGAGAGGGTGGTGCTTTCATGGGTCGATATTCGCGGACTCCGTAGGCTGGCTCCAGTCGAGGCGTAGCGCCCTATCGAATGTACCCCCACTCCCTCAGCACCCTGTCGAAATCCGACATCTCCTTCCGGGCGGCCTCCTGCCCGGACCTCCGGTAGCTCTGCCACCAGAAGCGGAGGCTCGGCACCGGCGCGTTGCGGGGGGATGGAGGCGCTTCGGCCAGCAGAAAGGGTAGGTCGCTCCCGGGATCGATCGCCTGTCCTCCGATGGGAAGCGGGAGCTGGAGAGGGCCGACGAACGTCACGATCTCCGGGTGACCCTCGACTACGACCTTCACCGGGGCTCGGGGCGGGAGTGTCGAGACGTGGTAGAGGCCGCGATAACCGCGGAAGCGTACTCGGAGCGCCCCGTCATTTCCGGCGAGGTCGAGAATCTCGATTCTTCCGGCGCCGTAGACCGAGCTCGCGGGGCCGTAATCGACGATGCGGCCGTTCTCGACCTCGATGCGAATCGTGGGTTCCTCGAGCCCATCGAGGCCGAAAACGAAAGCGTCGAAGGGAATCCTCTCCAGGAGCCAGCTCTCGTGGCGCTTCATGGCGCTTTCGAGGCGAGCGCGATCCGTCTTCTCGGTCGCGACCTCTCTCCCACCGCTCCAAATCTCCGCGCGGTGGGAAAGGGGAGTCCCGTCGGGCTCCCGAACGCGGCAGCCCTCGATCCACCAGACGAGCTGCTCGCCTCCTTCGATCCTCGAGTCGGTGCAGAAGCCGTGCGCGACGAGCGTCCTCGGAGGAGTCCGGGACGCGGAGGAGTGCGGAAGCGGAGAGCCGTCGAGCTTTCCCGGAGGAGACAAACCCATCGCCTCGAGGAGCGTCGGGACGATGTCCAGCCCGCTGACGACTTCGTCGCGCCGTGCGGCGGCGACTCCCGGCCCGTGGACGACGAGGGGAACGTCGGTCTCTTTCTCATGGCAGGCGTAGCCGTGGCCGCGAGCGAAGCTCGTGAAGGCGCCGGCCCGCTCGCCGGTCGCGAAGCTCTGGATCTCGCCCTCGAGCGCCGCCCCGTCTCCGAACACCTCCGCGTGATCCGCGGTCAAAACCTGGAGGACTCGTCCCTCGAGGCCGCCGGCCCGCAGGCCGTTCTCGAGCGCCTCGACGGCCTCGTCGGCATGCCGCGCCCTCGCCTGATAGCGGCAGCGGCACTCGTCGAGCCCGCGAAGCTCCGAGCAGCGAAGCTCTTCGTAGAGCCGTTTCGGGGTCTCGGAATGGGCATGGGGAGTGGACACGTAATAAACGAGGAGAATCCTCTCGTCGGCGTATCTCGAGAAGAGGTCGGGAAGTCTTTCCATGGTGTCGATGGTGCCGGTATCGGTCCGGCCCCAGCTCGAGTAGCGCGAGAACGCGGGGACCGCGCGCAGGTAGGCGTTGTTCCCGAGAAAGACAGAATGGTATCCCGCCGACTCCGCGAGGTGGCCGAGGAAGAGGTTCCCGCGCGAATAGATCGCATCGAGGGGGGCCTGGATGGGCATGGACTGGCGCCGCTGCAGCCCGTCGATGCGCATGAGGTCCCGGCCCATGAGGATCGGCCAGACGGAGGCGCGAGTGTGACAGCCCGGAGAGACCGCGTTGGTGTAGCGCTGCCCGCTTCCGGCGAGAAGTTCCAGGGCGGGGAGGAGGTCCAGAGTGTCGTCGCGCAGAGTATCGATGAGCGTGAGGACGATGAATCGCGGCCGGGGATCCGACGAGTCGCTCTCGGCGACGAGAACCCGCGCCTCACCCAGGGCGACCGCGGCCTTCGAGGCGCGGAAGCAAAGCGCCTTCCGGCCTTCTTCGAGCGCGAGGTCGGTCTGTCGTTCGGCCGCGAAGCTTTCGGGAGGGCGCACCGTCTCGTCGAAAAGAGTCCCCGCCCCCTCGACGTCGATCTGGAGTTTCCCGCCGCCGTGAGAGACCGCTTCGAATCGAAGCCGCGCTCCCGCGGCGACATCCAGAAGCGGCGTGCACCAGGACGCGCCGGCGTCGAGAACGATCGCCGGCATGCTTTCGTCGTTTCCGGATTCGGCATCCTGCCAGGTCACGAGACGGAGGCTCGGCTCCCGTTCCGGCGCAGAGCGCCAGGGGAGAGGGCTCGCTTCCATGTCCTCGGCCTCGCCGGGCTCGAAGCGGCCGTCGCCTTCGGAGAAGATCTGCTGAAGAGAGTATGCGCGGCGAAGCGGGGTCCTCGGGCTCGAGGGTTCGAAGCGAATCGCCGGCCGCGGCACGTCCGCGAGCCTCCCGCAATCGACGGTCGCGTCTTCCGGAGAGGCGAGTCCGGCAGCGGGGACGGCGAGCAGGAGGAGGACAGCGAGCGGCCTCAAGGTCCCGCCTTCCCCTTTCTCTCGAACACCACCGCGCCGTAGAGGCGGCGGAGGTGCTCGTCGCCCGCGACGCAGCGCTCCTCGAAGAGTCTCGCGAGATCGACGTCCGCACCGAAGGCGTCGGGACCCTCG
>DAISKN010000575.1:0-4808 GCA_036820975.1 Acidobacteriota bacterium
TGAACTCCTTGTAAGCGCGACGAAACTCGGCAATGGTGTGCCGCAGTGCTGCCAGAAATCGCTTCGCCGGGGATTTCTTCATGGCTTTTGGCACGCGGTGAGGGTTCTGCCTCATCACCCATTTCGGGCCCGCGGGCTTTGTGCCATTGAATTGGTGCATTTGGTGAGTCTCGTGTTCGATCTGCTCGACGATGGATGCCATTTTGTCCCGAAACTCCGTCGCATTCAGCAGAGCCAGCCCCGGGAGTACCGAGATGCGGACTTCTTCGGCTTCGGAGAACACTTGCCGAAGACCGGCGCGTCGCGCGCGGCACTCGCGAGTACGGTCGAACCATGTGCCGCGAAGCACCATGGACCCATCGAGCAGAGGGTACGTGGAGCTGACCCCGGGCCATTCCAGTGGGCTGGCCACGAGTCCTTCCTTGCAGCCGTTCGAAATGATGTAGCGAAGCCGATCGAGCTGCGTTTGGTCATCGCTACTGACGATTGCACTGTGGTAACGACGCCCCCAGAACTTACCAGTCCAGCCAGATATCCGTCCCGCCTCCCGGGCCAGGTTGCCGTTGAAGTAGTTCATGAACCCCGCCAGCTGCTGAGCGTCGACGGCCCAAGCGAGCAGGTGATAATGATCCGAGAGGAACTGAAACGCGAAGATCTGAAGGTTGAACTGCCGCTGAGCTCGACCCAGTACGCCGACAACAATGTCGTTCAGCTCCGGGGATGGCCGGAGAAGGAAGCGCCCCTGGATGGTTCGGTTCGACACCTCAACGAGAGCCCCGCTCTGCGGGACGTATCTTGGCTCTGCTGCCATCGATTCAATAGACGAAAATCCCGGGCAACTTCCGCCGTCGACAATCGGGTGCCACTTTGTCCCGCTGACCGCGTAGTCGCTCGTACTAGTACAGCACTCGAAATTTGATGGTTTTTGGCACCCGTTCGAGCTCGTCTATGACAATTGGCTGGTACTTTCTGCTCACATCGGTGATCACATAACCGACCCGTTCATTGGTCTTGAGATATTGGCCAAGTATGTTGATCCCGTGCTCTCCCATGACGGCGTTGATCGCCGCAAGGACTCCTGGTTCGTTTGCGTGAATGTGTATGAACCGATGGGCTCGCCGGAGATCCGGAAGCTGGACGCCGGGAAAGTTGACGCTTCCAAAAGAGTTACCAGTGTTTACAAAGGAGACCAAAGCAACAGATACGAAGTCGGCGATGCTTCGCTGGGCTTCCCGGGTGCTTCCTCCGATGTGCGGTGTGAGAATCACGTTCGGAAGCCCGGTCAATGGCGAGCTGAACGCGAGCCCGTTTCCGATCGGCTCCTCCGGAAAGACGTCGATCGCAGCCCCGCTGAGTTTTCCGCTTTGCAGCATTCTTGCCAGCGCCTCGATATCGACGACGAAGCCCCTCGACAGGTTCAGGAAGAGTGCTCCGTCTTTCATGGAGCGAAACTCGGGCTCACCAAAAATGTGATGATTGCGCGGGTTACCGTCCACGTGCACCGAGACGATGTCCGCGCGTTTCAAAAGCTCCTTGAGAGACGCGCATTTGGTGGCGTTCCCGAGCGGGAGCTTCTCGACGATGTCGAAGTAGTGAACGTCCATGCCGAGGGCTTCGGCAAGGACGGACAGCTGGGATCCGATATTTCCATATCCCACGATTCCCAGTTTCTTTCCCCGAACCTCGAAAGCTCCGTTCGCAGACTTGTTCCAGATCCCGCGATTGAGGTCGCCGGCTTTCTCGAAGACCCGACGCGCCAGAACGAGAATCTCGCCTATGGCGAGCTCCACGACGCTCCGGGTATTGGCGTAGGGGGCGTTGAAGACGATCACCCCATGATCCGAGCAAGCGTCTAGATCCACCTGGTTTGTGCCGATACAGAACGCTCCTATCGCCTTGAGCTCGGGCGCAGACTCGAGGATTCGGCGCGTGATTCGCGTTCTCGACCGGATTCCCAAGAGAGTGATCCCCGGGAACTCTCGGATTAGAGCCTCTTCGTCGACACTGCCGGACAAAGCCCGGACGGCGTATCCCTCCTTCTCGAAGTACTCGGCGGCGCCCGCATGAATTCCCTCGAGAAGCAGAGCACGCATTCGCGAGCGCGGGTAAGAGCCACGCATCGGAAGCGCGAGCAGGTAGAGGAGCTCGTCCAGGCTCGGCAGGACATGATCGGCGCGTTCGACCACGGTCTCCCGGCGCACGTTCTCGGTGAAGGCGAAAAATCGGGTTGCGAGGCCCGCCTCCTTGATCTGGACGTCGCTGAAGCCATCCCCGATCACCAGGCACTCACCGGCCAATCCCAGACTTCTGAGTACACGCGCCTTTCCGTCCTGATGGACCAGTGGGTTACTTGAATCGAATCCCACGACGTACCCCCGGTCGTCGAAGGTGAGGGAGTTGGCGAAAATGTGATGAGCGTTGATGCCGAGCGGGTCCAGCACCGGCACGATGAACTCCCGAAACCCGTTCGAAAGCACATAGATTTGGCCTCGGTACTTTTTGAAAAACAGGCGGTTCCTTCTGACCGACGGTGTGAGGGATCGCCTCAAGGTCCGGATGAGACTGTCTACGTGCTTTCGATGAGCGCCGGCGAGCTCGATCCGAAGAGCGATTCCCTCGGCCATAGACATCTTGCCGGAGGCGGTGAGCTCCGTGATGCGCTCCACCTCTCGCAGTCTCTCGAATCGTTCGGGGTGATGGCGGAGGGAGATTCGCGCCAACTCGGGAAGAGATTCAACTTGTACCAGGGTACTGTCGAAATCGAAGACGAAATGTCTGGCCGGATGCCTCACAGGTAGATTTCCAGGAACTCCAGGATTTTTTCGACATAGGCCCAGGCAGCCTCGGGATGGAGATCGTGCCGATAGGTCGCTCGAGCCTCCTCCCCTTTGAATATGTACTCTTGAAGCTTGTAGTCGGGTCGCTGACGTAGGGCGTCGAAGAACGTTCTCTTGGTCGAGTAGGGAACGAGCGGGTAGATCTCGCCGTGAAACGACAAGAGGGGGGTTCGAACTCGGCTCACGTTACTGACGGGCGAGAGCTCGCGATACAGCGCGAGGTTACCTCGAAGAGGTCCTATCTCGCGTTCCAGGTAGGCCCTGCCATCGTTCGTCGTCTCGCGATACAGGCTCTCGAGGTCGGGCATCCCCAGGGCTTCGATAGCGCAGGCGAAGAAGTCGGGATATTGGGTGATTGCGGCCAGGGTGAGAAATCCGCCGTAGCTCACACCCCAGATTGCAGCTCGGTCGTCTCGAATCTCGGGGCGTTCCATTACTCGCCTGGCTCCGGTGACGAGATCTTCGAGATCCCCCCGACCCCAGTCGCCATCGTTCAGGTTCTCGAACTCCCGACCGAAGCCGCTTGAACCCCGGACGTTGGGTGCAAAAACCGCGTAGCCTCGTTGAACGAGCAGCTGTACAAACGGGTGCCAACTGTTCTGCCACTGTGACGTGGGGCCGCCGTGAGGTGTCACCAGGAGCGGAACGGGCTTGTCGGCATTAGCGGCTTCGGGCAAGTAGAGGTACCCGGTGATATCGCGGGAGTCGGAACTGCTGAAGCGCACGAGCTCGGGTCGAGCCATCTTCCGGACGTCGAGGTCCGGAGGTAGGGTGTCACTCGCTCGTTCCCTGCCACCGTCGAGAGGGTAAACCCAGACGTCCCGCGAATAGTTCCATGCCTCGAACAGGCCCAATACCGCTTTTCCGTCCGCCCTCCAGGCCGGATGTGTGTGGGTTCCGTTTCTGAGCGAGAGCGTTCGTTGCCGCCGGGTCTCGAAATCGTGGAGCCAGAGCTTCGTATCGCCGTCTTGGTTCTCCAGATAAGCGAGGTGCCTTCCGTCAGGACTGAACTCGGGTTCCGTCAGCTCGTGCGGTGATGTCAGCAGCCGCTCGGGTGTACCACCCTGTAGCAGCGACAGGAGATAGACCGATTTCTGGCCGTGTTTATCGGAAACGAACGCGATTCTCCCACCGTCGGGCGCCCAGCGCGCTCCGAAACTGTCGGCTTCCCAGTCCTTGGCCAGGGGCTCGGATATCTCTCCGCTTCGGACATTGACGATTCCGATTCGCCGGCTGCGACGCCGGCCTCCCCCCAAGCTGAGCGCGAGCCGCTCGCCGTCGGGAGACCACCGGGGGTCCTCTTCGTCGTCCGCGACTTGAGTGAGCTGCCTCGGGTCGGTTCTGCCGTCCGCGGACGTAACCCAGAGGTCCCAGCCTGTCTCGCCTTCGGCATGGGAGAGGTAGGCGATGGCAGCGCCATCGGGCGACCAGCGGGGTTGTTTGGCTTCGTTTTCTTGACGAACAAGCAGCCGGGCGTTTGCGCCGTTTTCGTCGGCGACGTAGAGCCTCCAACCCCGGTTGCGATTCGAGGCGAAGGCGAGTTTTTGTCCGTCAGGAGACCAGGCTGGATCTCGATCCGCGGTTCCTTTCGTCGTCGGAATGGGACCTCCGGCGGTCCCGTCTCCTGGCAAGAGCCATATTGCTTCCGTTCCCAGAACGGATATGTTCAGAGCGATCCGCTTCCCGTCGGGAGCCAGCGCGAAAGTGGAGATGAGAGGCGTGCGCAGAATATGCGGAATCGTGAGCAACTGGCTTGGCTCGATCTGCTGGAGAGGCTCGGCACCGGCATTCGAGACGCCGGCGATCACCGCGAGGAGCGCTAGTTTGGTCATTCGCTCGACGCAGTCATCTTACCGTAAGCTCTCCCACTCCCCGAGCCTGCGCACGGCTTCAGTTGCGACCTCGGCCGTCGAGAGATGCGTCGTATCGATGGTTATGTCGGCCTCGGAGTAGAGGGGTTCACGCTCTCTC
>DAISKN010000576.1:0-4805 GCA_036820975.1 Acidobacteriota bacterium
GAAGCACTTGACCCGATAGCCCGCCTCTCCCAGAGTCGCGGCGGCGGAGGCGCCCGCGAGCCCGGAGCCCACCACCAGGACCTCGAACTTCCTCCGGTTGTTGGGCGCGACGAGCTTCAAGTGGTCGCGGTGGATGCGCCACTTGGTCTCGAGGGGGCCCGTGGGAACCTTGGATTCGAGCATGTCAGGAGACGATCCCCGCGAGCACGCCGAGCGGCACGCTGATGAAGCCCGCCGAGACGACGATCGCGAATACCACGGCGAAACGACGGCGCCAGGGGTTGTACGTCGGATGGCTCCATCCGAGGGACTGAAAGAGGCTCCAGAGCCCGTGATAGAGGTGAAGGCCCAGGAGAAGGTTCGCGAAGATGTAGACGGCGGCGATCGGCAGGACCTGGAAAGCCTTTACCACGTTCGAATAGGGATCCGTGGGTACGAACTGCGAGTGGACGGTTCCGAAGGTCAGGTGCATCAGATGGTAGACGACGTACAAGGCGATGAGGTAGCCGCTCACTCTCATGGTCCGCGCGGCGTAGTCCAGCTGCACCCCGCGGAGCTCGCGATACCCGATCGGCCGCGCGCGCCGGTTCTGGAGCGTCAGGGAAGTCGCCGCCCAGATGTGGAGGCCAACGGCGGCCAGCAGGACGAATCGCGTGACCCACAGAAGCCACGTGGGCGGGATGAGAGGGCTTCCCATCTCGCGCAGGAACTCCGCGTAGTGGTTGAACGATTCCGGACCGAAGAAGATCTTCAGGTTCCCGAACATGTGGGCGAAGATCCAGCCGAACAGGAATATTCCCGTTGCGGCCATGATCCCCTTCTTCAGGACGGCGCTCTGCGCTCTCAAAACACCCATACTATGCAGAGTCGGGAAGATCAGCGCAAGTCTTCGCGCAAACCAAGGTTGCGGATGAGGCGGTGAAGGTAGTTGGGGTGCAGGCCGAGGAGCTTCGCGGCCTCGGTGATGCTGCCGCCGGCGCGGGAAACTGCCTCGAGGATGAGCGCTCTCTTCTTCTCGGCCACCGCTTCGTGGTAGCTCCCGGCGGCGGCGCCGGAGGCCGATTTGGACTCGAGCATGGACTCGGGGAGGTCCTCGGGAAGGATCAGCTCCGTCGTCCCCAGAACTATCGCCCTCTCGATGACGTTCGCGAGCTCGCGGATGTTTCCCGGCCAGTCGTGGCGCTTCAGGATCGCGAGCGCATCCTTCGACACTCCGGCGATGCGGCGCTTCACCCGCTTGCCATGCTCGGATGCGTAGTACTGCGCCAGGAGCTCGATGTCTGCGGGACGCTCGCGAAGAGGCGGGAGCGAGAGCCGAACCACGTTGAGCCGATAGAAAAGGTCCTCGCGGAAACTTCCTTTCTTGACCTCTTGCGCCAGGTCGCGGTTGGTTGCCGCCACGAGCCGGATGTCTACAGCGATGGGGCGGGTTCCGCCCACGCGCTCGAACTCGCGGTCCTGCAGAACGCGGAGGAGATGTGCCTGGAGAGGGAGGGGAAGCTCGCCGATCTCGTCGAGGAAGACCGTGCCACCGTGGGCGATCTCGAGCTTGCCCTTCTTCTGCTGGATCGCTCCGGTGAAGGCACCTCTCTCGTGTCCGAAGAGCTCGCTCGCGAGAAGGTTCTCGTTGAGGCCCGTGCAGTCGACCTTGACGAGAGGCCCGTCCCGGCGCGGACTGTTGAAGTGGATGGCGCGGGCGGCGAGCTCCTTTCCCGTCCCGCTCTCGCCTTCGATGAGCACCGTCGATTCCGTGAGTGCCGCTCGGGCGAGGATCCTCTGAGCCTCTTTGAGCTTCGGGCTCTCGCCCACCATTTCGTGAACCAGGTGAAGCTCTTCCTGCACTCGGCGGTTCAGCGCCCGGAGACGCCCGAGCTGGCGCGACCTCTCGATGGCTCCCGCGGCGATGCTCGCGAGCCCCATGAGGAGCTCCAGGAGATTCGGTGGGAACTCCGCCCCCGGGGTCGACCGATCCAGGTAGATGGCGCCGATGATGCGACCTTCGGTCAAGAGCGGGAGGCACACGAGATTCGTGACACTGGAGTCCGCGAGACTCTTCCCCGAAAGGTCGCTCCCGACGTGGTTGCTGAGGACAGAGGACTTCTCCGCGAACACCTTCGCGAGAACCGTCCGGCTCAACGGAAAACGCGCCTCCGTTCCGCGGCCTCCCCTCGAAACAAGCGGCTCGAGCTCCTCGGGAGAGGAGCCGACGACGATGGCTCCGCGCTCCGCGGGTACGACCTCGAGGAAGCGATCGAGCACTTTTTCCACCAGCGCTTCGTCGGCGGTTCCGCCGACCGCTTGAATGAAGGAAAGCACCGTCGAGAGCGACGGGCTCTCGATCCGCTCCGGATGAAGGTACAGCGCTTCGTCCGAACGAAGCTCCACGGTCTCCCGCTTCCGAAGCGGAGCGTCGTAGAGCTCGAGGGAGGAGGAGGCATCGGATTCGCGATCGAGGAACAGGAAGCTCGCGCCCCCGAGAGCGACCCGGTCTCCGCCCCGAAGAATCCGTTCCTTGACGGGAACGCCGTTCACCAGCGTTCCGTTGTGGCTTTCCCGATCCGCGACTTCGAACTCGTCGCCGACCTTCCGGATCTCGCAATGCCTCCGCGATACCCACTGGGCGTCGATCACGATGTCGTTGTCCGGCTCCCGGCCCAGGGTAGTGATCTCGCGATCGAGGGCGAAGGTGTCTCCGGCGAGCGGACCCTCCATGGCGATGAGCTTCGCGGCCATTTTCAAGGGCTCCCGGCCCGCTCCTTCAGCTCCTCGAACCAGTTCAGGATCACGTGGACTTCAGAAGCCGTGCTTTCTTTCTCGGTGCGGATCATAACGAAGGACGTTCCGTCGGGGCCAGTGTCGTACCCGGCGTGGAGCACTCCCGCGCTGTCGAACGGAGTCTCGAAGAGCACTCCGGGTTTCGCCGCCTCGAAATCGGGGAGGAGTCGCACCTCGGTGACCATGAGGGAGTTGCCCCCGCGAAAGAAAAGCCGCGAGCCGTCCCGGGACCAGACGGGTTCGGTCCCGGTGTCGGTCGAGACCTGCCAGCGGCCCGAAGGGCCCGGGAATCGACGAACGTAGACCTGTTCCGTGCCGGACTCGTCCGAGGTGTAGGCCAGGTAATTTCCATCGGGAGAAAACACCGCGCCGGCTTCCGCGCGGTCGGTCCGGAGAAACGGCCGTGACGTCTGGTCGTCGAGGGAGAGGACGAAGACGTCGAGGTTCGACTCGGGATGGAGCTCGGTGTAGGCCAGGTGCTTTCCATCGGGAGAGACGCTCGTCGGGAACTGAGGGTTGCGCCCGCCCGTGATCCGCGAGGCTTCGCCGCTTCCGTCGGCGAGGGTTCGGTAGATTGAGAACGCGCCGTCTCGCTCGGAAGCGAAGGCGACGTTCCGGCCGTCGGGAAAGAAAACGCAGGCGGCGCTGTTCCCTCCGGAGGTCAGCCTTGTGAGCGTTTCCCGGGTGAGATCGTAGGACCAGAGGTCGGTGCGATCGTCCTCGGCGACGGTCATCACGATCGAGCGGCCATCGGGCGCGAATCGAGGAACCTGAAGCCCGGCCTTCGGCTCTCCCAGAGGCTTGGCCTCTCCGCTCTCGCTGACGAGGAACGCTCTCGCCGTGCGCTCTCCCACGGTTCCCGTCCCTCGCACGTAGAACAGATCGCCTCCGCGCGAGAAATCGTAGAAGGCGGCGCCGGTCCGCGGGTCGAAAGCGACGTCTTCCACCAGCACCGCCGGCTCCGACAGGAGACGGCCGGAGGAGGGGTCGAACCGGGCGCCATGGAGATCTCCGCCCCGGGCGAAAATGAGATGGCCCGTGGGAGCGTAGCGGGGAGACGAGGCGTCCTCGACGAGGCGGGTTCGCTCTCCCGTGGAAACGTCCACTAGCACGACGTCGAATCCGCTCTCCCTCCACGCGGTGAAGAGCGCCTTGTCGCCGGAGAGCGCCGCCGGCCACCGATGGCCGCGCTCCTCGTTCTCGAGCTCGGTCACCGACGTCGTGGGCCCTCCCGCCGCCGAAACCCTCGCGAGGCCGCTCGCCTCCGAGGGCGCGAAGAGGATGAAATCGGCGTCGGACCAGAAGCTCCCTCGCGGCGCGTCCGCCTGGGCGAGGACAATCGCGCTATCGCCGCGGAGGGAGAGCACCGAGAGCTTCGAGAGTCTTCCGGAAGCGAAGAAGCCGAGCCATTCGCCCGTCGGAGAGAAAAAAGGCGCCTCCGCCCCTTCGGTTCCGGGAACCAGAGTGGCTTCGAGCTGGCCGAGAGGCCGCATGTAGATCGCTCTCCGATCGCCGACCCGCGCCGCGTAGGCGAGACGTCCGCCGTCGGGAGAAACGGCGAGCGCGCCTCCGTTCTCGAGAGAGAGAGGCGCGGTCGCGGGGAGGTCGATGACGAATCGAGCGACGAGCGGCTCCGGGCCCGCCGTCGGGATCGCGCGCGAGAGAAGCCATACGAGCCCGGACGCCACCGCCGCGGCCGCCGCGATCGAAGCCAGGTGTCGTCGGGGTTTTTCCTCCGCGACCGCTTCCTCGATCTCGAGGCGGGCGTCGGCGATGTCGTGGAGGCGGTGGCGCTCGTCCTTGCGCAGGCACCGCTCGAGGAGCACGACGATCCCTCGCGGAACTCCGCGGGGAAGGGCGCCCCAGGACGGCTCGTGGCTGAGGATTGCCGAGAGCGTGTCCGCGAGCGTGTCCCGCTCGAACGGGCTCTTTCCGGAGAGGGCTTCGAAGAGCGTGACCCCGAAGGACCAGATGTCCGTCGCCTTTCCGAGAGATCGCCTCCGCACCTGCTCGGGACTCATGTAGGCCGG
>DAISKN010000577.1:0-4803 GCA_036820975.1 Acidobacteriota bacterium
GGGCCCGGAGGGCCCGTCCTCCCCGCGCGAGGAGCGCGGGGAGCGAGCGCCGGAGAGTTTCGAGTAGCAACGGGCCCGGAGGGCCCGTCCTCCCCGCGCGAGGAGCGCGGGGAGCGAGCGCCGGAGAGTTTCGAGTAGCAACGGGCCCGGAGGGCCCGTCCCCCCGCGCGAGGAGCGCGGGGAGCGAGCCGCGCGAAGAGCGCGGCGAGCATTAATAATGGAGGCAGAATGCATTTCGTAACCGGAAAGAAACTCCCGCGCCGGACTTTCCTGCGCGCCGCGGGGGCGAGCGTCGCGCTGCCGTTTCTCGATTCCATGGTGCCGGCTTTCGGCGCATCGAAGAGCGCGCGGACGCGCCTGGTCGCAATCGAGGAAGTGCACGGTCTTCCCGGCTGTAACAAGTGGGGCGCGACCCAGCACCTGTTCGCGCCCGCGACCGTCGGACGCGGCTACGAGCTCGTCGCCGCGAATCCCCTGAAGTCGCTGGAGCCGTGGCGGGAGCATTTCACCATCATCAGCAATACCGACGTGCGCATGGCGGAGGCTTTCGAGCCGCCGGAAGTCGGTGGCGATCACTTCCGCTCCTCCGCGGTTTTTCTGACGCACACCCATCCCAAGCAGACGAAGGGCTCGGACCTGCGCGGCGGAACGTCCATGGATCAGCTCTACGCGCAGCGCGTCGGCCGGGAGACCGCCATCCCCTCCCTGCAGCTCGCCATCGAGAGCACCAACAAGGGCGGCGGCTGCGACTACAACTATTCCTGCTCCTATACCGACTGCATCAGCTGGGCGTCTCCGACGGAGCCTCTGCCGATGATCCGCAGCCCGCGCACCGCGTTCGACATGCTCTTCGGAGCCGGCGGCACTCCCGAGGAGCGCGCGCGGCGGCGGCGCACCCACGGCAGTATTCTCGACTGGGTGGCCGAGGAGGCGGCCAGCATGAGCAAGGATCTTTCCGCCGCCGATCGAAGGCGGGTCGGCCAGTACCTCGAGAACGTGCGCGAGATCGAACGCCGCATCCAGGGCGTCGAGGCCCGCAACACCAGCGGGGAAGAGCGGGATCTGCCGGACGCCCCTCCGGGCGTCCCCGATTCCTACTCGGAGCACATGAAGCTGATGTTCGACCTCCAGGTGCTCGCCTTCGAGACCGACATGACCCGGGTGGTGTCCTTCAAGACCGGACGGGACGCTTCGAATCGGACCTTCCCCGAGAGCGGATCGGAGCGCGCGTTCCACCCCTCGTCCCACCACGGCGACAACGAGGAGGCGATCCTGGAGTTCAACAAGATCTGCCAGTACCGGGTGAGCCAGCTCGCGTACTTCCTCAAGCGGCTTTCCGAGACCACGGACGGTGAGTCCAGCCTCCTGCACCAGTCGGTGGTCCTCTGGGGCTCCCCGATGGGTGACGCGAACCTCCACAACCACCGCCGTTGTCCCCTGGTGGTCTTCGGCGGCGCCAACGGGCGGCTCACGGGCGGCTCCCACATCAAGGCGCCGGACGGCACTCCCATGGCGAACGTCATGCTGACGCTTCTCCAGAAGCTCGGACACGACATGGAGAGCTTCGGCGACAGCACCGGGGAGATGTCACTGTGATCGGGTCGGTCCGGGCCGTCGGCCTCGTCGCCGTTCTGGCCTTCTCCGCATCCGTCACCGGCACCATGGCCCCCGCCAACGACGACCGGCCGGTCGCGGACGCCGCCGCCCGCGGCGATGTCGCGACGGTCCAGGAGCTTCTCAGAAGCGGGGCCGACGTAAATACCGCCCAGGGAGACGGCATGACCGCTCTTCACTGGGCGGCGCAGCGCGGCGACCGCAAGCTCGCCGACGTCCTGATCTATTCGGGCGCCAACGTGAACGCCGGCACCCGGATCGGGCGCTACACTCCGCTCCATCTCGCGACCCGCGGGGGGCACGGAGATATCGTGGCCGCGCTCCTGCGCGCGAAAGCGGATCCCAACGCGACCACCACCAACTCGGGAGTGACGCCGCTTCATCTCGCCGCCGTCTCGGGCAAGCCGGAGGTCATCGACGCGCTCCTGAAAGCCGGCGCCGCCGTCGACGCGAAGGAAGCGTCCTGGGGGCAGACGCCCTTGGTCTTCGCCGCGTCCCGCGGCCACGTGGAGGCGATTCGCGCGCTGCTCGCGGCCGGAGCCGATCCGGCTCTCTCCTCCCGCGCGGTGAACGTGGTGGAGATGGAGAAGGCCGACGAGGCCGCCAACAAGCGGATCGCGGAGATCCTGGAGGGTTTCAAGAAGCAGGAGAAGGGCGGCGGCGACTGGATGCCGACGCCGACCCAGGTCCAGGCGGCGATCGAGGCTTCCCGTCATTTGCAGAGGAGCGCGCCGGAGGGCCAAGGCAAGGCCGCCGAAGGCGGCGCGCCCGCCAAGCCCGCTGAAGAAAATGCGGCGGCCGGCGTCGCAAGGCCGTCCCCCGCGCCCAGGAAGGCCAAGGACTCCAAGGCTCGAGACGAGAATCCGGCGTCTTACGGTGAACTCGTGGAGAGCTGGGGAGGGCTGACTCCGCTGCTTCACGCGGCAAGACAGGGCCACGTCGAAGCGAGCCTGGCGCTTCTGGACGCCGGCGCCGACATCAACCAGCCGTCCGCCGGGGATCAGACGACGCCTCTTCTGATGGCGGCGGTCAACGGGCAGTTCGATCTCGCCCTGATACTTCTGAAACGAGGAGCGAACCCGAATCTGGCCAGTACCGCGGGAACGACTCCGCTCTTCGCCACCCTCGAGCGTACCTGGGCGCCTCGAGCTTCCTACGCTCACCCCATCGAGAACCAGCAGCAGAAGGCGACGCACCTCGAGCTCCTGGAGGCACTGCTCGAGGCCGGCGCCGATCCGAACGTACGTCTCGAGAAGCACCTCTGGTACATGGAGTACACGTTCGGGGTGTTGCGCGCCGCCGGAATCGACTACACGGGCGCGACTCCGTTCTGGCGCGCCGCGTACGCGCTCGACGTCGACGCCATGCGCCTCTTGAAAGCCCACGGAGCCGATCCCGGTATTCCCACGGTCAAGCCTCCCGCCAGGCGCCGCCGGGGTGAGAACGACTCAGGGTTCGACGATGCAGTCTCGGGGACGTTCAAGAAGTTCGCGCACCTCTTCCAGCTGGGGAATCCGGAGGTTCCCGTGGGCGGTCCCCACATCTACCCGATACACGCGGCCGCCGGGGTGGGATACGGACAGTCCTTCGCGGGAAACGCTCATCGGTACGTTCCCGGAAACTGGGTGCCCGCGGTGAAGTTCCTCATCGAGGAGTGCGGCGCCGAAGTCGATATGCGCGACGCCAACGGCTATACCGCGCTCCACCACGCCGCGTCGAGGGGGGACAACGATCTCGTGCTCTACCTCGTCGAAAAAGGCGCCGACGTGAAGGCCAAGAGCCGCTTCGGCCAGACGACCGCCGACATGGCCAACGGCCCGATCGAGCGGGTGGCTCCGTTCCCGGAGACCGTAGCGCTCCTGGTGAAGCTTGGCGCGAAGAACAACAACAAGTGCGTGTCGTGCTGAGCCTCTGCCCAATCGTTGTGCAAAGCGGATCTCGACCAGTCCGGACGCGGGAGCGGCGCTCCTCCTAGACAGCTTTTCCACAGAAACTGTGGAAGGCCCGTTTGGGAGCCGGGAAGCCCCGATCTATAATTGGCGCGTCCCCTTTCAATCCGGGAGATCCCTCATGAGAACGACGCTTCTTCTGCTCTGC
Source organism: Acidobacteriota bacterium (assembly GCA_036820975.1). GTDB lineage: Bacteria > Acidobacteriota > Vicinamibacteria > Marinacidobacterales > SMYC01 > DAISKN01. The sequence continues at coordinate 3,712 of DAISKN010000577.1, forward strand.
ATCCTGGCTCCGACTCTGGCGTTCGGCCAGAGCCTGGCCGAGGTGGCGAAGAAAGAAAAGAATCGCCGCGAGAAGAACAAGCAGGAGGGAAAAGAGGTCCAGGTCATCTCCGAGAGCGACCTCGGCTCCGGTTCGGAAGAAGCTCCTCCCGAGGCGGGCACCGAAGAAGGGGCCGCCGCGACCACGCCAGGGTACGTGCCCTCTCTTCCGTCCTCGAGCTCGGAGGAGGGCGTTCCCGAGGGCGAATCCGAAGAAGACGCCAACGTTCCCGCGTTCATTCCTCCGGACATCCCCCTGGCGGAGAAGCTCGACATGTTCGAGCAGATGAAACGCCAGTACGAGAGGGAGGCACAGGAGATCGACGAAGCGATCGCGAAGAACGATGCTCGGCTGAAAGAGCTCGAAGACGAGATCGCGGCCACCTCGGCCTTCGGAGGAGCGGGCCTTCCCGTCGCTCCTCCAACGGGAACCGGCGTCGCCAACCGCCAGATGACCGGGCAGGAGTCCGCGACCCTCGTCGGGGAACAGAACCGTCTCCGGGAGGCGAACGCGGGGCTACGGGCCCGCAAGGAAGAGCTGAAGGCGAACCTTCAGGCGAAGGGCCGCGCCGCCGGGATTCCCGCGGGCTACCTTCGCTTCTGATCTCACTGCAGGAACAGCTCCAGCCTTTCGCCCGATTCCTGGTGGACCAGGACGACGCTCTCCCTGGCGTCGATCTCCTCGACGCGGTAGCTTCCGACCAGCTCTCCCACGCCCACGAGGCGGAGCTCACCTTCGAAGCGCAGGGCCGCGAGCACCCGACGCTCGACGTCCGGCTCGAGCTCGGCCCGCGCGATGACGAACCCCGTGAGGCGCGGCGGCGGCGGCGACGACGGCTCGACCGGGGAAGGGAGCGATGGCTCGGGAAGAGCGGGGCTCTCTCGAATGAGCGCCGGCTCCTCCGGCTCGGTCGGCTCCGCGGCGTCGGCGAAAAGGTTGCGGGCGGGGGCCGGCGCCGGCTCGACCGCGAGCCACTTCTCGAGCTCCGCGATCTCCGAAGGAGGTAACCCGTCGAGAGCGAGATGCTCCCCGCTCCAGAGCGCGTTCCATTCG
>DAISKN010000578.1:0-4783 GCA_036820975.1 Acidobacteriota bacterium
AAACACCCTGCCTGACGGCATCATCTGGGAGTGAGGCCCGCGACAATAAGAAGTTGGGCGGATGTAGCCGAAGGCGGCGTCACCAGATCATCTTGAGGTCAACTGCATTTTCCGGAGCGGCCGTCCTTGTCTTGGCGTTCGGTTGTGGCCACGTCGTGCCCCCTGGGGCGCCACGCCCACTAAAGCGCGGTTCTACAGAGGAACGCGCACATGGGTATTGGGAGTTCATCCCAGAGGAGAGTGTTTAGGTGGCTCTCGACGATGATCGCGGTCAGCGACCTCCGGAGAATTGCGCGAGCGAGATTGAAGGACGCCGAGGTTCTTCAACAGGCCAAAAGATACGATGGAGCTGTTTATCTCTGCGGCTACGCCGTCGAGATCGCCCTCAAGGCTCGGACCTGCCGAGCTCTCAAGTGGCCTGGATACCCGTCCACGCGTGCCGATTTCGAAGGCTACTTTAGTTTTCGTACGCACGATCTGGATACTCTGCTGCATCTCTCTGCCAGTGAGGCGAAAGTCAAGGCTGGCCACCTGGCTGAATGGTCAATCGTAGCCGCTTGGGATCCGAGCACTCGCTACCGTACAATTGGATCGGCGTCGCAGCAGGATGCGGCGGACATGATCACGGCGACCAGGACGCTCTTGGCTGCATTATGATGATCGATATTGATAAGTTGCGTCAGCTGATGCGAGACCTCTCAAAGGAAAAGGGCGAGTTCAGTCTGTTTGGACTTTTTCTACGTGCGGAAGCCCCAGATAAGTGGGATTTGGTCGTGTCGTCTCCGTGGCTCGAGGAAGGCAAACTCAAAGCGTTGGGCGAGTTTGCCGAGCGGCTCTCTGCCACAATCGGCGAAGAACAACTATTGTCGCTCTCTCGTGTTGTCACTCTCAACGCCCACGACCCGGCGCTTCAAGCCGTGACCAAAACTGTAAGTGTTAGGGACGGGCTGGTTGAGTTCCGAAACACGGACTTTTTTGGAGTGAAATTCGCGCACGCGTACATATTTCAATCCGAACGTCCTCAGGTAGCTGCGCACGCCACCTCCTCCTAAGAAACTGACGCTTGGAGCACCTCCCCGGACTGCGTATCCAAGAGAGCGAAACCGAGGCCGGCAGCGCGTTGGGTGAGACAGCGAACGTGTCTTGGCGGTCTTGGGCATTGTAGGCGGCACGCCAGGGTCTTTGTGGGGCAGGCCGCGCTCAAGGGTGCGGTAAACCTCGATTCCGATGGCGGCTGACCGCGGCGTCATCCTGAGTGGGTCGACAGAAGTTCCGCCAACTCCCCTTTCCCGTAGCGATCCGTTATGGTATCGCCCGTGAGCACGCGAGCCATCGCTACCCCGACTGTGCAGGCTGCTCGATCCGCCGTCCGCTGGCAGATCCTCTTTCTGCTCTGTCTGGCGTCCCTCCTCGCTTACGTCTTCCGCTTCAACGTTTCCATCGCCGCCCTGGACATCCGGACGGAGCTCGGACTCACCGACCTGCAGCTGAGCTGGATACTCTCGGCCGGCATATGGGGCTATGCGCTGTTTCAGCTCCCCGGTGGGCTCTTCGGACAAGTCATCGGGCCGAGGCTCGCGCTCACGGCGTGTCTGGTACTGTGGTCGGTTTTCACGATGCTGACCGGGGTGCTCCCTGGAACCGTGTTCACCTCGACAACCTCGATCTTCGCGAGCCTCGTGGTGCTGCGGTTTCTCCTCGGGTCGTCGGTGGGCCCGCTATTCCCGGTCGTGGGCGGGACCGTCGCCGCCTGGTTTCCCGCTTCCCGCTGGGCGTACCCGAACGCGCTTTCGACCGCCGCCCTGAACGTCGGCTCGTTCCTGACCGGCCCTCTCGTCGCCTGGCTCATGGTGACTCTCGGCTGGCGCGAGTCGTTCTATCTCCTGGCGCCCCTCGGCCTGGCGCTCGCGGGGCTCTGGTGGTGGTACGCCCGGGACGTTCCCTCGGAGCATCCCCGAGTCTCCCCGGCGGAGCTCGCGTTCATCCACGCGGATCGCCCGCGGCAGTCGACGGCTCTCCCCCCGGGTACCTGCGCCCGTCTTCTCAAGAACCGCGACATGCTGCTTCTGATGTTCAGCTACATGTGCATGAACATGACGTTCTACATCTTCTTCTCCTGGCTGTTCATCTACCTCGTCGACGTGCGCGGCTTCGACGCGCTCCAGGGAGGCTTCGCGGCGGGGCTACCCTGGATGGTCGCCGCGGTGGGAGCGATCGCGGGCGGGGAGCTCTGCGACCGACTGTGCAGGCGACTCGGGCCCCGCTGGGGCTGCCGCATTCCTGCAATCGCGGGCCTTCTATCTTCGGCGGTATTTCTCTTTCTCGGCGCCGCGGCTCCGAACGCGTATCTGGCGATTGCGCTTCTCTGTCTGTGCTTCGCCGGCAATCAGTTCACCGACGGCGCCTACTGGCAGGCAACGATATACGTCTCCGGCCGCTTTGCGGCCGCGGGTTGCGGCGTCCTCAACACCGGGGGAAATTTCGCGGGAATCCTAGTGACCCCGCTGGTCCCACTACTCAAAGACCGTTTCGGGTGGTTCGTCGCCCTCGCGAGCGGCGCGGTCTTTTCTTTGATCGCGGCGGTGCTGTGGCTCTTCGTCCGCCCCGACCGGGGCATCGACGCCGACCGGGGCATCGACAATGTCGGCGTCGAGAGCTGAGGCGAGCGACTCAATTCCCCCTGCCGAGAAGCCAGCGGACCGCCTCCTCTTCACTCCCGAAGAGCGCGCCGTTCAAACCCCGAACGTTGGCGACGTCTCCCGCGAAAAGGGTGTCTGGCCGCGACTCCGGGTTCTCGTCCACGGCCGCGATGGTGTGCCTCGAATCGAACCCGGCCTCCCGGTTCCGCGCGACCATGTCCTCGATCTCGAAAGTCGAGAGACGCCCCTCGAGCTTGAGGACGAGGAGGATGTCGTACAGCCGATGCGAGGCCGACTCCTCGGCGATTCGACGAAAGAGCGCCCGCGACGCCTCGAGACTGCGATGACCGGACGCCTCGACTCTCAGGTATCGGTCGTGAACCGTGACACGAACGTCGTAGCTCATGGCCACCCCCGCACTGGTTGTCCAAGTCCGAAAGATTCTAGGTCCGAGCGCTACGTCGAGGGAAGCGGCGAGCTCGACGAGCTATCAGGGGCGTTCGCGGAGACGCATCGCGGTCCGTTCCACCTCGGCCAGGACGCGCAGCGTGTTCTCCCCCAGTACCTTCCGCACCGTACCCTCGTCGTATCCTCGCTTCAGGAGTTCGTAGGTGACGGTCCCGAGTTTGCCTATGTGCTCGAGTCCCTCGGGCGCGGGAGCGTCGAAGCCATAGTCGAGACCGAGCCCCACGTGGTCCGGCCCCGCGACTTCGATGGCATGGGCGATGTGATCGATGAAGACCGAGAGCGGGGTCTTCGGGCGCTCGACGGGATCGATGTACTTGATTACGGTATCGATGTGAACGACGCCCCCGTTTCTCGCGAGCGCCCGGAGCATGTCGTCCGACATGTTTCGGGCGTGCTCCTTCACGCCGTCGACCGAGGAGTGGGAGGTGATGACCGGCGCTTCGCTCGCCTCGAGCGCGTCGTAGAACGTGGAATCGGCGGTGTGCGAAACGTCGACGATCATCCCCAGGCGGTTCATCTCCTTCACCACCTCGACCCCGAAGGGAGAGAGGCCGCCATGCCGAGAAGGCACCGGCTCGCCCGTCCCCGACGAGTCCGCCCAGTGGGTATTGAAGGAATGCGTCAGGCTCATGTAACGGACGCCGAGGCGATAGAACAACCGGAGCACCCGAAGGTCGTCCTCGATCATGTACCCGCCTTCGACTCCCATGAGGGCGGCGAGACGACCGGAGGCCGCGATCCGGCGGACTTCCTCGGCGGTGGTCGCGAGGGCGACCGCCTCGGGGTACTTATCGCAGAGGGCGAGGATTGCCTCGATCTGTCCGAGGGCTCTCTTCACCGCCATCCCGGGACGCGGCTCTTCCTCCATGTAGATGGCGAAGAACTCGGCGTCGAGCCCTCCTTCACGAATACGCGGGAGGTCCATATAGCCATCCGCGTGGCGCTCGGTGAAGCTCCAGGGGCCCGGAGGAAAGCTCGCGACCCAGGGGCCTTCGATCTTCGTGTGGAGAGGATCGGTCGTCGGATCGTAGGCGCCGCCCGCGAGACGCGGGTCGGTGATCTCGACCACCTTCGTGTCTTTCTCGATGAACGGAGTGAGGTCCGCATGGGCGTCGACGACGATGGCTTCCCGATGGAGACGCTCGGCGCGGGCCCGGAGCTCGTCCTCGGGCGACTGAGGGGCGGATCCGACCGCGGCCGTGAGAATCAGGGTGACGAAGGTCGTCATTCGGTCCTCCAACCCGGGAGATCGGGCTTGGTGTCCCGCATAATGTCCAGAATCTCCCGGCGCTCCTCTGCGGGCAGCAGCTCGTAGAGACGACGGCCGAGACGCTCTCGAACCGCCGTCGGCAATCCGTCGAACTGGCGACTGTATACCATGTAGCTGAGAGGGTAGCGGAAGAGGCGCCGCTCCAGATCGAAGTCGCGCAGCGATCGCCCCTTGCCGTCGCGCGGCCCGCGTTGCGGGAAAGTCTCGGTGAACGACGAGACTCCGCGAATCTTCTCCCGCAGGGGGACTTCGTCCAGGAACAGCATGTACCGGGCCACCTCTTCGATGCGCGAGGCGAGCCCGGCGTCGAGGGAATCGATGCGCGCCTCCCACGAAAGCCGGGTGAAGAGATTGGTCATCTGCGTCTGGTGCTCGAGGGTCATCAACGCCACGATTCAATGCGCTC
>DAISKN010000579.1:0-4771 GCA_036820975.1 Acidobacteriota bacterium
CGAGATCACCCGGGAGGACATGTTCCGGGCCATCGACGCGGCGAAGGCCATCTCGCTCCCGCACGATCGCGAGATCGTGCACGTGCTGCCGCAGGAGTTCGTGGTCGACGGGCACGACGGCATCCACGATCCGACGGGGATGACCGGCTCCAGGCTCGAGGCCAACGTCCACATCATCACCGCGGGCACCACCGCGACCTCCAACATCGTCACCTGCGTCAATCGCGCGGGTCTCGAGGTGAACGAGACCGTCCTCGAGCAGCTCGCCGCCGCGGAAGCCGTCCTCAGCCCCGACGAGAAAGAGCTCGGGGTGGCGCTGGTGGACATCGGCGGCGGCACCACGGACATCGCCATTTTCGACAAGGGGAGCATCTGGCACACCTCGGTCCTTCCCACGGGGGGCGATCACTTCACCAGCGACGTCGCGGTGGGGCTTCGCACGCCAATCGCGGAAGCGGAGAAGATCAAGAAGAAGTACGGCTGCGCTCTCGCGACCATGGTCTCGGACGAGGACACCATCGAAGTGCCGAGCGTCGGCGGCAGGAAGTCGCGCATTCTTCCGCGCCAGCTCCTCTCGGACATCATCCAGCCCCGGGCGGAGGAGATCTGCCACCTGATCTACGACGAGATCTGCCGCGCCCGGTACGAGCGGGTGCTGAACTCGGGCGTAGTGTTCACCGGTGGCTCCGCGTCGCTCGAGGACCTCGCGGAAGTGGTCGATCGGATCTTCGACATGCCGATCCGCTGCGGGGCCCCGGGGGGAGTGGGAGGGCTGGTCGACGTGGTGGCCAACCCGTCCTACGCCACCTCGGTGGGTCTGGTGCTGTACGCCCACCGCGTCCGCGCGAACAAGCTCCTGTCCACGCACGCCAGCGGTCCCTGGTGGAGGATCTGGGATCGATTTCGGAAGCTCGTGAACGTTTCGTTTGTCTCTGGAGTCCTGAGCCCTTAAGGCCTCAAGGGGGTACGCAATGATCCGTTTCGACGACGACAAGCCGCGGAAGGATGCGGTCGGACCTGCTCTGAACGAACCCGAGACCACGGCCCGGATCAAGGTGATCGGTGTGGATGGCGGGGGCGGAAACGCGGTCAACCGTATGATCGCGTCCCGGATCGCGGGAGTGGAGTTCCTGCCGGCGAACACCGACGTCCAGGCGCTGAAGACCTCGCACGCTCCGGTGAGGATCCAGCTCGGCCAGAAGCTCTGGAGAAGATCCTCGAGGCGATCGAGGGGGCGGACATGGTGTTCATCACCGCGGGCCTCGGAGGACGCACGGGCACCGGCGGAGCGCCCATCGTCGCGTCGCTCGCGAGCGAGCTCGGGGCGCTCACCGTTGCCGTGGTGACGAAGCCCTTCACCTTCGAGGGACGGCGCCGCCAGATCCAGGCGGAGGAGGGGATGCGCGAGCTGAGAGAGCAGGTGGACACGCTTATCTCGATCCTGAACGATCGGCTGCTGCACACCGTCGAGCGATCGACGCCCCTCGGCGACGCCTTCAACGTCGCCGACGACGTCCTGCGGCAGGCGGTGCAGGGGATTTCCGACCTCATCACCGTTCCGGGGCTCATCAATCTGGATTTCACCGACGTGCGGACCATCATGCGGGGCATGGGCGACGCGGTCATGGGTACGGGCATCGCCGAAGGGGAAAAGCGCACCGAGGAAGCCGCTCACAAGGCGATCAGCAGTCCGCTCCTCGAAGAGGCCTCGGTCAAGGGAGCGAAGGGCGTGATCATCAACATCACCGGCGGCGAGGACATGAGCCTGGTCGAGGTGAACGAGGCCTCGTCGATCATTCACGGCGAAGCGGACACCGAGGCGAACATCATTTTCGGTGCCGTCGTCGACCCGAGGATGCAGGGGCGGATGAAGATCACGGTTATCGCCACCGGGTTCCACCGGGCCTCGAGCGGCCGAAGCGCACCGTGACTCCGGTGGATATCGCGAACTACAAGCGGCCGGCGGAGATGGCCGTGGGCTCTCGGGATTGGATCGAGCGTAGCGAGCCGGAGGCCGAACCGTCAACTATCGAAGGTCGGCTGTTGTCACTCTGCTCAGAAGTGGCGTATTATCGAGTAGAAAACCGCGGCCGTTAGGGCGCTCGGAGGTCCATGCAGCATGCGCACCAGCGCAGCGTCCTTCGCGAAACCCTCCCATCCGCGTCTGCCGGCAATCGTTCCTCGCAAGCGCCTCTTCCAGCTACTGGATCGCTGCCGGAAACGTTCCATCGTCTGGGTCTCGGGGCCTCCCGGAGCAGGGAAGACGACCCTCGCGGCCAGCTACATTCGAGCGCGGAAGCTCAATAGCCTCTGGTACCAGATCGACGAGAGCGACGAGGACGTAGCCAGTTTCTTTCATAACCTCCGGGTCGCGGCCGAGAGCGTTCCCGCCCGCTCCCGCCAAGTGTTGCCCCGGTTGGGACCGGAGCACCGAACGACCCTTCCCCGTTTCGCGCGGCTCTTTTTCGCGCGGCTCTACCAGAGGGCGAAGCCCCCGTTCGTTCTCGTATTCGACAACTATCAGGAGCTGTCGAGCGAGTCCCCGCTCCACGGACTGATCGCCGAGGGTCTGAGCGTGATTCCGGAGAAGATGAACGTCTTCGTCCTGAGCCGTGAGTTCTCCCCTCCTGCCCTCAGTCCCTTTCGAGTCAGACGGAACCTCGCCCGTGTCGCTCCTGAAGCGCTCCGCCTCACGCTCACGGAAGCTCGCGCGATTTGCCGACTCTACGCCGAAGCGCAGAGCCGCTCCTCCTGCCGGAGGATCGAGGAGATGCATCGGAACCTCCAAGGCTGGGCGGCGGGTCTGGTGCTGTTCCTCGAGCACGCCTCGTACGACCCCGATTCGGTTCCTTTTCCTACGAATGAGGCTCTGGAAGTGATCTTCGACTACCTCGCTCAGTAAGTCCTTCAGAGACAATCGTCGGAAACCCGGCGCTTCTTCCTGGAAACAGGGTTCCTGCCTCGCATGACCCTCTCCACGGCGGAAGCGCTCACGGGAAACGCTTCGGCGGGCCAGCTCATTGCTGCCCAGTACCGGAATCGGTTCTTCATCGAAAGGCGGGAAGCTCCCGATCCCGTTTACCAGTATCACCCTCTCTTCCGCGATTTTCTGCGGAGGCAGGCGTGCCGGGAGATGACTCCGGTCGAGTTGAAGGACCTGAAGACCCGGGCCGCGAAGTGTCTCGAGAACGCAGGACACCTCGAGGACGCCATGGCCCTCCTGCGGGAGCTTTCCGACCTCGACGGCCAGATCCGCCTGATTGGAGCCCACGCGAGCACTCTCCTGGCACAAGGCCGATTTCAGACTCTCGAGGAGTGGATTCGCGCGATACCGGCGAACCGGCGTTTTCAGGATCCGTGGCTCCTCAACTGGCTCGCGAGCTGTCGGCTTCTCACCTCGCCCGAGGAGAGCGAAACCCTTTTCGAGGAGGCGTTCGAGCTCTTCTCGCGCGATGAGAACCGCGAAGCGACGCTCCTCGCCTGGTGCGGGGTTCTCGATTCAATCCTCCTCGAGTGGCGGGACGTGAGCCGACTCCCGCTCTGGCTCGAGCGATTCCCGGAGGTCCTCGACGGCGAATATCCCAATCTCCCTCCCGAGCTCGAAGGGCGTCTCGTATCGACGGTCTTCACGAGTCTCCTCTGGGGCAGGCCTCAGGATTCCCGGATGCAGAAATGGGCATCCCGCGCGCTCCAGCAGGTCCGCGAGTCGAAGGACCTCACGCTCGCCGCGTCCACGGGTCACTTCCTGGTCGTGTACTTCTCATGGATCGGCGATCGGGCCCCCGGGGACGAAGTCATTGCCCTCCTTCGGGAGAGAATATCGGAATCCGCTCCACCTCTCGCGCGCCTCTATCGATACCTGGCCGAAGGCATTCAAGCCTGGGTCACGGGCGAGCCGGAAGCCTCGCTTCGAATGTTGGAGGACGGCTTGGAAGTAGCTGACCAGAACGAGATCGCGATACTGGATGGTCCCTTTCAGGTGATCATGATTCAGCCCTGGATCTACCAGGGCCGTCTCGCGGAGGCGGCGAAGCACCTCGAGGGCATGGCCGTCTTCGTGAGGGGAAAAGGAAACTACCTCTCCGGCGTCTATCATTTTCTGTGCAGCTGGATCGCGATCCTCAGAGGTGATTTCCGCGGAGCATGGGATCAGGCCAGGATCGTGTTGAAGGGCTCGCCCAGGACGGTGGGTCCGTTCGGGGAGGCCGTGTCGCGGCTGGGCGCTGCGATCGCGCTCTTCGAGATGGGACGCCAATCGAGCGCCCTTTCCCAGGTCTCCCGGGTCGAGCGCTTCGCCCATGAGATGGGAAGCGCCATGCTCCTTTTTTCCTGCAAGCTGAACCGGTCCGCCTTTGCCCTCGCGCAGGGGGGAGCGGAGTCCTCCGTTCTCCTCCGTGAAGCCATGACCCTCGGACGGGAGCGGGATTTCGTGGATGCCCTCTTCTGGGAGCCGGGGAGAATGGCCCGGCTTTGCGCCAGGGCTCTCGAGGAAGGAATAGAGGCAGACTACGTTCGCAAGTTGGTTCGAAGGCGAAACCTCGCGCCGCCCCCGGACGCATCGGAGTCCTGGCCCTGGGCGGTCCGGGTGCGGGCTCTCGGAGGCTTCGAAGTCGCGATCGAAGGCGAGCCCGTGCGGTCCTCCCGCAAGACGCAGCACCGACCCCTTTCTCTCCTCAAGGCCATCGTTGCCCACGGCGGCAAGCCGGTCGCCGAGGAGCGCCTGGCGGATTTGCTCTGGCCCGAATCCGAAGGCGACAGGGCTCTCCAGTCC
>DAISKN010000580.1:0-4753 GCA_036820975.1 Acidobacteriota bacterium
CGCGGCTGCGGAAACCAACGTCGTCGTCGTAGAGGCCGGCAATCGCCCGGCATTCGTCCGCAGTGAGAATCCGCTCGATCGTCGAAAAGCCGTGACCATCGAGATGGGCGTCCGCCTCCGTCCAATCGATCGCGTCGACGCGCTCGGCGATCCCCTTTCGCCGCGCCGGCGAGGCAAACGCGAGAGAGCTCACGCCGCGCCTTCTCTCTTCAAGAGCGTCCTCTTGCGCTCCACCCCCCAACGGTAGCCGGAGAGCGCTCCGTCGCGCTTCACGACGCGATGGCAGGGGATGGCGACCGCGAGCGGGTTCGAAGCACAGGCCTGTGCGACCGCGCGCGCCCGGTTCGGAGCGCCGAGCGAAGCCGCGATCTCCGAGTAGCTGGCGGTCGAGCCCGGCGGAATCGCGCGCAGGGCCTGCCACACGCGCTGCTGGAACGCCGTTCCTCGCACGTCGAGCGGCAGGTCCAACCCGAGAGCGGGCGCTTCGACGAATCCGACCACCTTGGCCACGACTCTCTCGAACTTCTCGTCGCCGCCCAGAAGCGTCGCGCGCGGGAACCGGTCCTGAAGGTCGCGCACCAGGCTCTCGGGCTCATCGCCGAGCAGGATGGCGCAGACGCCTTTCGCGGTCGCCGCCACCAGAATCGATCCGAGCGAGCATTCGCCGACTGCAAAGCGAATCTCCTTGTTCCGGCCGCCGGCCCGGTAGTCGGTGGGTGTCATGCCCAGCATCCCGTCGGTCGAGGCGTAGAAACGCCCGCTCGAGTTGAAGCCGGCGTCGTAGATGGCTTCGGTTACCGTCGCGCTCGTGCGGAGCCCGTCGCGCACCCTCTCGGCCCGGTGCGCTGCCCCGTACTCCCGGGGCGTAAGGCCGGTAATCGCCTTGAAGATGCGGTGGAAGTGATGGAGGCTGAGACCCGCCCGCTTCGCGAGCGCGGCCAGGCTCGGCGTCGACTCGCTCTCCTCGATCGCGCGACAGACATCGGCGATCGTTGCCGCGTACCGCTCCGCGAGCGGGGGCTCTCCGGGCCGGCAGCGCTTGCAGGGCCGGAAGCCCGCACGCTCGGCGTCCTCGGGGGTGAGGTGGAACCGCACGTTCCCCGGGGTCGGAAGCCGTGCCCCGCACGAGGGGCGGCAGTAAACGCCCGTCGTCCTGACCGAATAGTAGAACGTTCCGTCCGCCTCGCGGTCGCGGGCGACGACGGCGCCCCACCGGGGGTCCTGCTCGATCGCTGAGCTCGTTTGCATCTCGGCCTCCTGCTTTTCGACGGCCTCATTATCGCATCCGGCTCGGGCGCCCAAACTCCGCCTCTTGCTTTCGAATTCGGAGGCCGTGACCGAACCCGTCGAAGGCCGCGCCAGCGGCTACGGGGCGCGGAGGTATCTGCGGAAGCTGGAAGGCCGTTAGCAGGGTGCTGAGAAATGCATCCGCACCCTGCGCGAGCGGCCGCCTTCGCCAGAGCTTCGGCGGCCCGCCATAGCCTCGGGCGGAGGCGTGAGCGAGCCCGGCCCGAATGGGCCGACGACGTCTTCAGGCCGCGTGGGTGGGGCCCCGCGGCGCCAAATGCACTTTTTAGTCCCGCTCGGTCAACGGCATCAAATCCTCGGCGCCGAGTCGAAGCGTGAGGCGCGTCGTCGAGCCCTCGCTATCGACCTCGAGGGAATCCTCGAGCCGGAGCGCCGTACCCAGGCGCTCGGCGAGCAACCGCTCGAGATTGGGCAGGAAGAGAGACGTGAGGAGGACCTCGAGGTTCTTCGCCGCGGCCGGGTCGGCGTGCTCGCCGACAATGCCGATCCTGGCTTCCTCCGCCAGATCGAGGGTGAGCGCCAGGCTGCGGAGTCCTCGGAAGGGAAGGAGGGCCCTCTCGGACATCGTCGGCGTCCTCTGTTCGCTCCCCTTTTCCCGCGTCGCCGCGAATCGTTCCCAGAGCTGCGCCGGCAGCAGAATCGTACGAGCCTCGAGGCCGGAGGGGAGGCTCGCATTCACCCGGGCGAGCTCTTCTCCGAGCGCCTCGTGGCGCCCGCTTCTCTCCCGCGCCAGCGCTCCCTCCAGGCTCTCCCGATGGGTCGAGAGAAAGACCGTCGTCCCGGACGCCGGCGCGGCGGCGAGGAGCGTCGGTTCCCCGGGACTCGCGGGCAGGAGCTCGATGACGGCAGCACCCTCGAGCTCGGAACGGCTCGCCGTTCGGCGTCCTCCCCATAGCGCCGAAAGAAAGGCGGTGAGCTTCTCGGGCTCGATCTTCGTTCTCAGCGAAACCGCGACTACCGCGGGCACGCCATCCGCGCGCTCACCACGGCGCGCGCCTTCGGGCGCGACCGATTCGCTGCGTGCCGAGACGAGCACCTCGGCGATGTCGGAGGCTGCGATGCCGCTCGATTCGAGCCGGGCGGCCAGGCGGGATACCGCGTCCCCCCAGAGACTGCGCACCAGGGGCGACCTCTCGACCGCCGCGGGATCGAAGCGAGCGAAGAAATCCGCGCCGGGAAGGATCGCCGCCTCGATCGCCGGCGCCACCGGCGGATTCTCCGACGCGGTGAGAACGACGGGCGTCAAAGACAAGACGAGCGACAGAGTCAAATTACGCATCGGGCCTCCTTCTCCGGGGAGGTATCGGCTTCTGTGGGGAAACTGCGCCTGAAGGCCATCGGAAAGGACCCCGGCCCGCCCGCGCGGGCCGGGGTCGCAGAACCAGTGCTTACGGTTGCAGGGGCACCGTGATCCCCAGGTAGTCCGAGAACCCCGGTGTCACTCCATCCGTCGACAGACCGAAGACCCTCGCATCCACGCTCGAGAAATCGAGCACTCCACCGAGCGTCAAACCCTCGACGCAGATGGGAGGCGTGAAGTTCTTCGCGGCCTGATTCACGGTATCGATCGCCTTGCTCTCGAAGGACTCGAGAAGGGCGATCTCGTCGCTCGTCCCCGTGGCAGCGCCGCACATCACTCCGAAGTCGATGTTCGAGGCCGGCTCGACGACGGTGAGGTCCTTGAACACGAACCCCGCCTCGTCCGCCGTGCACTCGCTCGCGTCGACGCTCATGTTCGCGGTGATGGTCAGATCGAGACAGGATGCGATGACCTTGCAGTCTCCCGCGCCGTTCGACGACGCCGCGAGGCAGCTCGGAAGGGACTCGAGCGTTCCGTTGTAGGCGCCGTCGTTGTTCCTGTCGAGGGCGAAGACCACGTTCAGATCCTCGAGGAAGAGCTGCGTCCCCACGGAATCGTCGGCGGTCGTATCGTCCTTGATGAGAAGCTCCGGCTCCATGTCCTGCCGCGCGCAGACGAGAACCCCGTCCGTCGCCTGGATGTCCCGGTAGGGCGTCGCGTTGCAGATCTGCTTTGGACCGAACGGAAGGTCGGAGCACTCTCCAGCGGGCGAGGGGTCCGGACCGTCCTGAAAGCCGACGCAGACACCCTGCTTGGTGTTGTTCCGAAGCTCGGTCCCCTCGTCGGCGAGGCCGACGCAGGTCGAGCCGCGAATAGCGTGGCAAAGGCCCCGGATCGTCGCCCCCGCCAAGTTGTCCGCACCCACGGACTCGCAGCCTCCGTCCGTGTCCGCCGGAAGGAGGTCGTCGATGGTCAGACCGTCGAGCGGATTGCAGGTCGCTTTGAGCGCGCCGGAGATCTTCATGGCCGCAAAGATCTGGTTGAACACATCGTCGGCCACGAGCATCGTGACGTCGTCGCCGACCGTCATCACCTCCGAGACGGTTGGAACGCCCGCGGGCGTCAGGACCGCGCCGGTGGTGGGCGGGACGGTCGGGTCGACCGTCTGCACCGAGAACTCGGCGCCGAAGGCCGCCGTCAATCCGCCATTCTCGATCTCGACGTCGATCGGACCGGGCGTGAACTCCGCGTGACCGGCTTCTTTGACGGTACCCTCGTCGACTTCGATGTTGTCGAGCTCCATTGCGTCGGGGTTATCGACCTTGAGCGCGTCGAGGAACTCCTCGTTGACGTCTACGCCGAAGTCGAGAAACCCGACGACCTCGAACCCGTCCACGATCCCGAAGGTGAAGACGCTGATGAAGACCGCCCCCACCGCCTCGAAGAACGTGCACACGTCGGCGCCCCAGCATTCGATACCGCTGTCGTTGCTGGTGACCGGGTCGAAAGCGGGGTTCTTCGGCGGGAGACCCTCGCAGGTCCCGCCTTCGCACATCGCGGCGTTCAGGCACATCTTCCCGTCGTGAACCCCGCCGTTGCAGGTTCCATTATTCGTGAAGAGCGGGTCACCGCCGTTGTCTTTGATTGCGAAGGCGAAGGTGAAACTGTTCGGATCGGGAGGCGTTTTGGTCTCGATCTGGGTCTCGGTGATGGCGAAATCGAATTTGATGTCCTCGATCTTGGTGACCGCGGTCACGTTCACCTTGGTGCGCGCGATGCACTCGCCGAAGAGCCCGTGGTCCGTGCAGGAGTCGTGCGCGCCCGCTTGCATGCGGATGTTGGGCAGGGTGACCGAGACGTTGATCTGATTGGCCACGAAGTCGACGGTGCAGCCGGTGACGCTGTTGTCGAACGTCAGCTCCTCCAGAACGACCGCGGTCGTCAGGTTACAGGAGCAGTCGGGCTCGAGGGTGACGTCCCCGAGATCGGAACCTTGAAGGCTCTCGGTCGCTTTCGCGGTGAAGTCGGCGATCGTGGCCGGGCACTTGACGGCGAAGAAGTCCTGAACCGCCGCCTCGTCCAGGCCCACCACGAACGCAGGGTCGATCTGGGCCATCACGTCCATCTGCATGTCGAAGAGTGCCT
>DAISKN010000581.1:0-4749 GCA_036820975.1 Acidobacteriota bacterium
GAGCTCGGGGTCCGCGGATTCGTCCACGCGCTCGACGCGGTGACGGGTGAGACGCTCTGGAAGACGTTCACCGTCCCCGGCCCCGGGGAGCCCGGGCACGAGACCTGGACCGAAGACGCGTGGCGCACCGGCGGCGCTCCCGTCTGGATCACCGGAAGCTACGATCCCGCGCTCGGCCTCACGTACTGGGGCACGGGCAACGCCGCTCCCTGGATCGGAGACGCGCGCCCGGGCGACAACCTCTATTCGAGCTCGGTCATCGCCCTTGCCGCTTCCACCGGAGCCCTCGCCGCGTACCACCAATATCACTGGAACGACTCCTGGGACTGGGACGAAGTCGCCGCCCCGCTCCTCCTCGACGTCGAACGGGACGGCCGATCGTTTCCCGCCCTCGTTCACCCGGCCCGCGACGGCTACCTCTGGCTCCTCGAGCGGGCCGCGTCGAAGATCGGGTTCGTGGACGCCTGGCCGTTCGTTCATCAGGACGTGTTCACGAAAATCGATCGCGCGACCGGCCGCCCCGAGTACGACGCTTCGAGGAAACCTTCGACGGGAAAGATTGCCTCGTTCTGCCCTTCCCTCTGGGGGGGCAAGAACTGGACTCCCGCCGCCTACAACCCGCAGACGCGCCTTCTGTACGTTCCCGCGAACGAGAACCTCTGCATGACCTGGGAGGGAGAGAAGGCGAAGTACGTTCCCGGGGAGCGCTACACCGGCACCACCGTGCGCCGGAACCGCGGTATGTCCGTTCGCGAGGGAGCCACCCACGTGGGCGAGCTCCAGGCCTGGGATCTCGCGAGCGGAAAGAAGGCATGGACCCAGACCTTCGAGGGACCGAACTGGGGGCCGGTGCTGACGACCGCCGGAGGCCTGGTGTTCATGGGCGGAACCGCCGATCGATACTTCCGCGCCTTCGACGCCGGGACCGGCGAGATCCTCTGGAAACAGCGCACCAACTCCGGGATCACCGGCGTTCCCACCTCGTACTCGGTGGACGGAATCCAGTACGTGGCGGTGCAGTCCGGATGGGGCGTCGACGCCCAGAAGATGCAGACTTCGCTCGATGGAGTGAGGGGAACATCGACGTTCGTACCCCAGGGGGGAGTCCTCTGGGTCTTCGCGCTCGAAAGGGAGGATTGAGATGGCCTCGAATACCGAACGCTATCCGAGCTTCGCGACCTTCTATGCCTTCTATCTCACCGAGCACCGCAACCCGACGTGCCGCAGGCTGCATTTCGCGGGCACATTCCTGGTAATTCTCACTCTTCTCGCCATCGTCGGTACCCGATCCTGGTCGCTTCTGTGGGTTCTCCCGGTCATCGGCTACGGCTTCGCCTGGGCCGGGCACTTCTTCTTCGAGAAGAACCGGCCCGCGACGTTTCAGCACCCGCTCTACAGCCTGATGGGCGATTTCCGGATGTTCTACGAGATCCTGACGGGACGTCTGGCGTTTTGACGCGTCGAAGGACTCGCAGGTCGCGGAAGACTGCATCTGCAACCTGCGCGAGCGGCCGCCTTCGCCAAAGCTTCGGCGGCCCGCCGTAGCCTCGTGCGGAGGCGGGAGCGTTCGCCTTCGCGCGAAGCGCTTCGGCGAAACCGCGCCGGAGCCCGGAAGGGCGGAGGCGGGAGCCGGGCCCGAAGACGTCGGCGAAGCATTCCCACTTGGCTCCGCGGCACTGATGCTCTAGATGAGGTGCGCTCCCGCGACCGCACGGCACGCGTAGAGCTTTCCGGGATTTCCCGTCTCGCTGCGGTAGAAACTCTCGACGTCGCGCAGGAAATCCGCGGAACCGGAAGCGCGCACCAGGGCGACCGCCGAACCTCCGAATCCTCCGCCCGTCATGCGCGCCCCCACCGCGGCGGGATGGCGCGAAGCGATCGCGACCACGGAATCGAGGGCGGGGCTGGATACCTCGCAGAGATCGCGGAGACTCTCGTGCGATTCGCGCATGAGAGTCCCGATGCGGCCCTCGTCGCCGCGCCTCAGCGCGGACGCCATCTCGAGGGTCCTCGCGTTCTCTTCAACGACGTGAAGCGCCCGGCGGCGGAGGGTTCCTCCGAGCTCGTCGAGCCTTTCCCGCGACGCGTCTCGAAGGGTGCTCACGCCGAGAAGAGCGGCAGCCTCCTCGCAGCTCCTCCGGCGCTCTTCATAGGCGCTCGAGACCAGGGCCCGCCTGGTCCCGGTATCCATCACCACGACCAGGAGCGACGGGGGAATCGGGACCGATTCGAAGCGGAGGCTCCGGCAGTCGAGCAGCATGGCGCATCCCGCTTGCGAGAGCGCCGACGCCATCTGGTCCATGATCCCGCAAGGCACTCCCACGAACTCGTTCTCCGCCCGCTGGGCGAGACGGGCCGCGGTCGGCGGGTCCCAGGGCGCCGAAGCGAGGTCGTATACCCCGCGGGCGACGGCGAGCTCGAACGCGGCCGAGGACGAGAGCCCGGCGCCGATGGGAACGTCCCCTCCGACGACGAAGTCCATTCCCGGGATCTCGAGGCCGTTCTCGCGGTGGGTCCAGACGACCCCGGCGGCGTAGTCGAGCCAGGAGCCCGACGGCGAGAGGTCATCGAGAGCCATCGAACGCTCCCCGTCTTCGGCGATCGAGCAGCCACGTAGAAATCCGTCGCCGTTGGCGGCGAAAGCGACCCGGGCGAACCGGTCGATGGCGACGGGAAAGACGTAGCCCTCGCTGTAGTCGGTATGCTCGCCGATGAGGTTGACCCGCCCGGGCGCGACGGCGAGCTTCGGCTCGCCGCGGAAGCGGGCGCGAAACACCCGAAGGACGGCGTCCTCGTCTTCCTTCATCCGGGCACGACGGCGCGGAGACGCTCCGCGGCTTCCTCCGCCGTGAAGTCGCGCTGGGGCTCGGCCGCGAGCTCGTAGCCGACGAGAAACTTCCTGACCGTGGCGGATCGGAGGAGCGGCGGCAGATAGACGGCGTGCAGCCGGAATCCCCGATGGTCGCCTCCATCCCGGGGTCTCTCGTACCAGGCCAGGGAGTAAGGAAATGGGGACGCGAAGACTTCGTCGTAACGCCTGACCGCTCGGCCGAGGAATCGGGCGAGCTCCGAGCGCTCCTCGGAGCGCAGCTCGGCGAGCGAGCCTACGAGCCGCTTCGGGACGAGCATCGTCTCGAACGGCCAGACGGCCCAGAACGGGACCACCTGCGCCCAGCGGTCCGTCTCGTCCACGATGCGCTCCCGCCGCCGAAGCTCCTCGCCGAGGTAATCGCCCAGGAGATCGCTCGAACGTTCCTCATGGTACGAGCGCAGGCATTCCGCCTTCCTTCGGGGGATCGTCGGGACGTGCGCGACCGCCCAGATCTGTCCGTGAGGATGAGGATTGCTCGCGCCCATCATGCCGCCCCGGTTCTCGAAGATCTGGACGTATGCCGCGCCGGCATCGGCCGTGAGCCGCTCGGACTCGGCGGCCCAGGCGTCGATCACCGCTTCGACGGCCTCTCCAGGAAGCGAGCCCAGATGAAGGTCGTGCCGCTCCGAGAACGCGATTACTCGACAGCGCCCGCGCTCCGGGGCGGCGACGAAGAGCGGATGGCGATCCCCGGCGACGGGAGTATCGCTTTCCGTCAGGGCAGGATAGTCGTTGTCGAAGAGAAAGACCCCGCGGTAGTCGGGATTGCGCGCTCCCCCGGCGCGTCGGTTGCGCGGACAGAGATAGCAGTCGGCGTCGTGCGGCGGCAGCACGGATGTCGGGACCTCCTCGCGATCGCCGAGCCAGGGCCGATTCAATCGCCCGGGCGAGCACAGAACCCATTCATCCAGAAGCGGGTTGTATCGCCGGTGCGACGAGATCGCCGGGTCCATCGCGTCGAGCGTAAACCCTTGTCGTCCCCGAATCCAGTTGTTACCCTGGATTGGATGCGGCTGGTCACTCGGGGAAATCTGGACGGGCTCACCTGCGCGGTGCTCCTCGACCAGGCCGAGCCCGTCGACAAGATCGAGCTCATCCACCCGCAGGACATCACCGACGACAAATTCCAGGTCGAGCCCACGGACATCCTCGCGAACGTCCCGTATCACAAGCACTGCGCCAAGTGGTTCGATCATCACTCCCACACGCGGACCTACGAGCGTCCTCCATCGCAGTTCCAGGGCAGGTACGGGCTCGCGCCCAGCACCGCGCGGCTGGTCTACGACTACTACCTCTGGGACAATCCCGGCTTCAACGCCTACGAGGAGCTGGTCCGCGAGACCGATCGCTACGACGGCGCCGGGCTCACCATGCAGGACGTCCTCGACCCCAGGGACTACATCCTCCTCGGGTTCACCCTCGATCCCCGGACCGGCCTCGGGCCTTTCCAGGATTACTTCATGAAGCTCTTCGACGTCCTGAGGGACGGAACCATCGAGGACGCCCTGGAGCTTCCGGAGCTGAAGGAAAGAAAGCGCCGGATGGACGAGGGACGCGAGCCCTATCTCGCGGCGACGAGAAAATACTCCCGGTTGGTGGGCCGGGTTCTGGTGACCGACCTGCGCGACGCGCCGCCGCTGCCGGCGGGAAACCGCTTCCTGGTCTATACCCACTATCCCGAAGCGAACGTCTGGCTGCGGATCGCGTGGGGGCCGAAGCGGGAGTTCCTCGTCGCCACCGTCGGCCACAACATCTTCAACCGCACCTCTCGGGTGCACGTCGGGGGCCTGCTCGCCAAGTACGGCGGAGGCGGCCACCGCGGCGCGGGAGCGACGCCGATCGGGATGGAGAACGCCGAGCAGATCATCGAAGAGCTG
>DAISKN010000582.1:0-4739 GCA_036820975.1 Acidobacteriota bacterium
AGAGCCCCGGCCGCCCGCGCATGCTGCCAGCGAATCGGAAGCTCGAGGAGATGGTCGGCCGCAAGTTCTCGCGCCAGGTCCACCTTGACCTCGATCCGCCCCAGACTGGCCTTTATGGCGATCTCCCAGACGCTCGCGGCGCTGACGTGGACGATGGAAGCGGGGTCTGCGATCGCATCACGCTCCGACGCCTTCAATCGGCGATCTCCAGTGAGCCACCAGAGAAGGCTGTGCGTGTCCAGCAGAAGCCTCAATCGTCCTCGCCCCGGAAAACGCGGGCAATCGGCTCCGGCAGAGGAGCATCGAAATCCGCGCGCAGTTTGATCTTGCCCTTCAGTCGTCCGGGCCGGCGAGGCTGGGCTTCGAACGGCACCAGCTTCGCCACGGGTTTGCCGCTTCGCGCGATGACGACCTGCTCTCCCGCTTCAACGATCTCGAGAAGCTTCGACAGGTGGGTCTTGGCCTCGTGGACGTTCACGGTTTTCATGACTTAGTCTAGTTTAGTCCTGCGGACGGCAACGAACAAGCGCCCGCATCGGACGCCGTCACGAAGGCACTCGCCCCCGGCATTCGAGCTTTTTCCCTGGCGGGAGTTCCCGGGGGAGCTTTGAGGGGGAGGCTCGACGAGCCTCCCCCTTTCGAGAAGTCGTTAGAACTCGAACCCCAAGCGGACCATCAGCCGTCGCGGATTGAACCATTCGTCCGGGACGAACTGCTCTTCCAGCGTCTGGAGCCGCAGGGTCGCGAAGCTGGTGGCCGAGTCATCGTTGAACGCGTTGTAGATGGTGCCGTCGATACGGAACGCCGCGTTGTCCCCGAATCGGAACCGCTTGCCGACAGTGAGATCGAGACTGTACACGTTGGGGAAGCGATTCTCTCCGCCCGGCTGGAGGATAAGTGTCTGCGTTCCTTGACTGAGCCCTCCGACCCTCCTCTGGCGGGTGATCGCTCTTCCCTGCTCGAGGTTGAGCGATGCCGAGAAGTTGATGTCTCCAGGGAAAATGAAGACGCTCTGGGTCCGGAACATGTGGGGCCGATCTCCCTGGAGCCGGCCGTAGGCGTTGAAGTGGTTATTGGGGTCGGCGCCCTCCGAAGAACCGTAGAAGGGATTGAACTGGGCCTCGCTCTGCATTCTCGGAATGAGGCCTTCCGATTTGGACCAAGTGTAGGATGCGTTCAGACCCCAGAAGTCCCGGAACCGCTTCGTGAAGCTCAGGACGACTCCGTCGTACACCTGCTCGTAGTCCCCCGCGCCCGGGAAGTTCCCCGGGTCGTTCCCCTTGCGGATGATCGGGTCTTCGACGAAGCTCAGGAGGTCGTACGTGTTCCCGAAGTAGTCCGTGTAGGGGACGGTCTCGTAGACTCCATCGAGGATCTCCCATCCCACGAGGTCCTTCGTGTCCTTGTGAACGTACTGGACCTCGATGGACATGTCGGAGCCGAACTGCTGCTCGAAACCCGCGGAATACTGAAGGGTCCGCGGCGCGCTCAGATCCGGGTCGAAGCCAATCTCCTCGGTCGCGATGTCGTAGGCGAACTCGAAATCCGTCCCCCCCGGTGGTCGCACGAGGAACGTTTGCGTGGGCGCGCCGGGCGGCGGGAAGTCCCAGTTCCCGATGGTGTTCCCCTCATAGTAGATGCCGAAGGATCCCCGGATCACCGAGCGCCCCGACGCCGTCGGCTGGATAGTGATGCCGAAACGCGGCGAGAGCAGCTTCCAGTCCACGATGTCGTCGATCCCGGGGACGGTTTCTCCCGTGGGGATCGTGTTCAGAGCCTGAGCGATCGAGGGAGTTCCGACCGTCAGCCGCTCGTAGTCCGGAACCCACCCTTTCTGGAAGTCGGCGCGGAGACCGAGGTTCAGCGTCACGCGATCGTTCAGCGTCACCGTGTCGTCGACGAAGAAGCCCAGGTCCCTCGACTCCCCTCCGTACTGGAACGGGTCCTGGTAGGACCGGTAGGTATAACCGTAGTAGTTGTACGCGTAGGTGCCGTTCGGACCGATGCCCCGGTTGGTGAAGGCGGAGCCGCGGCTGAACTGGACGCCGAAGCGGAGATCGTGCTGTGCGTTCAGAAAATCGTCGGCGTAGGACGTGACCTTGGCGTTGAACTGCTGCCGCCACGTCTTGTAGTCCCAGGGATACCAGAGCCCGCCGGAGTAGCGAGTCGGACCGCCTTGTTCGGGCGTGTAATCGATGAACGGCTCCTCGAAGCTCTGGGTCGCCGACTCGTAGATGTCGTCCGACCACCAGCCGGCGTACTTCAGCTCTAGGAGAGACTGATCGGAGAGGATGGTCGTCCACGTAGCGCCCCAGGCCGGATTTTTTCCCTTTTCCTCAACGTTCGCCGACTGCTCGTAGAACGGCGAGGGGCTCACTCCGCTACCCCAATCCTCCCAGTGGCCGAGGGCAGAGAGCTCGTGTTTTTCGCCGAACTTGGAGGTGACCTTGAAATCGAACCGATCCCACTTCTGCGGCGAATCCCCTTCCTCGATGAAGACGGTGCCGGGATCGAAGGTATTGCTGCGATAGTGCTGCACGGAGCCGTAGAACCAGTCTCTGTCCTGGGCAAAGGGACCGCCGAGCCGTCCGTTCACTTCCCGGTAGACGTCGCGGAAAAAGGGCGTGCAGCTCGCGGACTCCGTCTCGCAGGGCTGGCCGGAATCGGTATCCGCAAGAGCATTCGTGGCGGTGAGAGCGTCCCACTGACCGTAGTAGCTCGCCCCCCCGCTGAACTCGTTTCCGCCTTTCTTGGTGACCACGTTCAGAACCGCTCCGCTGTGGGCCCCGTACTCCGCCGGGGCTCCCACGCCGTACACCTGGATCTCCTCGATGTTGTCGACGTTCACGTCGAGCCAGGCGGAGCCGGTCTCGGGCGCCGTCACGTTGATCCCATCCACGTTCCAGGAGTTCGACTGGCGGTTAGAGCCGAACGCGATGACGCGGGACGTCCCACCGTCGCCGTAGTCGGTCGTCATGCCGGGCGCGACCTGCATGAGGTCGGCCATACCTCGGCGGGTGGGCACTTCTTCGAGAATCTCGTTCTCGAAGCTCGTGCCGGTGCCGGCGTTTCTCACGTCCACGATGGGAGACTCGCCGACGACGGTCACCGTCTCGGTGACGGCAGCGACCTTCAAGACGATGGGGATGGTCGCGGTCGAGCCGATGCTCACGTTCACGTAGTCGACGCGCACGGTCTCGAATCCCGGGAGCTCCGCCTGCACCGAGTACTCTCCGACGGCGAGCGCCGGAAAACGGAAGGACCCGCGCTCGTTGGTGACCGAGGTTCGGGAGCCTCCCAGAAGCGCTGGGCTCGTGATGGTTACAGTCACGCCCGGAAGCACCGCGCCGGTGTCATCGCTCACCGTGCCGTCGATATTTCCCGTCGTCTGCGCGCCGACGAAGCTCGCCAAGAGCGCGCTTCCAATGAGGCTAAATGCTATTCGTTTAGTCAACATACCTCCTCCAGGATGGGCCACCGTTCCACGATATGAACGTACAAGATTAGTGCCACAGGGCCGCGATAACAAAGTGTCATTTTATGAGGCACTTAGCGAAACAGGGTTCAAGAAAAGGAGGAGAGAACGCCGGTTTTTTGGAGGTCAATCCATAACATTGGATTGGGCGAGAACGCGGCGGCCGAGCGCCTCTGTCTCCGGGTCGGGACGAAGAGCGAGACCCCGTTGAACGAGCGCCCGGCCTCTCTCGATCTGTCCGGCTTCGAGGTAAGCGCGGCCGAGACGAATGGGGATGGCGGCGAGACCGGGCGCTCTCGAAATAGCGCCCTCGAGAACCCGGATCTCCTCCGCGATTCGACCTTGCCGCCGATAGAGATCCGCAAGGTTCAAGAACGTTCCCGGGTCGTGCGGAAAGCGGGCGATTTCCTTCTCGTAGGCCTCGATCGCTCCCGGAACGTCTCCGCGGCTCGCCCGAATCCAGCCGAGGTAGTGGTGCGCCCGCGGAGAGTCCGCGTCGAGCGCCAGCGCGGCTTCGACGGCCCTCTCCGCGTTGTCGAGGTCCTGGCGCGCGAGGTAGACCTCGGCGCGAGTCGTCTGGAACGGAGCGCCGTCTCCCGCGCTCTCGATTCCTCGATCGAGCACTTCGAGCGCGGAGTCGAAGTCCCGACGGGCGATACAAAGCTTTGCGAGAAGGAAGTAGCTCTTGTTGTCGCGCGGGTCGAGCTCGAGGACGCGGCGGAGACCCGTCTCGGCCGCATCCGCCCGGCCCATTTCCAGGTCCACGAGCGCGAGATGGAACGCCGCGAGCTTGTACTCCGGCTCCAGCGCCAGCGCATCGCGGTACGCCGCCGCCGCGCGGGAGAAGTCGCGCTTCGCCTTGTAGGCGTCTCCCCGAATGCGGTGGGCTTCGACGACATCGGGATCGAGGGAGAGGACCCGCTCGATGTCGGCGAGCGCTTCATCGATCCGACCGGCGCCGAGCGCGGACTCGGCCGCTTTCGCCCGAAGATGGATCTCGATCTTGTCCTTGGGATCGGCGAGGGTCGTGCCCGCCGCCGCGCGCCGTACGCTTCTCCGCGGGCCTCCGAGGTAGCCAAGGGCCGTCAGTCTCTCCCTCGTCTCGTCGTCGAGCTCCTCGGGTTCCGGCGTTTCGAGCGCTCCGGCGGAGTACCGCTCGATCTCCTGCTCGAGCCGCCCTCGCAGCTCGGAGACGACGTCCGGCCTGTCGGGAGCGAGGTTCTTGGTCTCCCGGGGGTCGACTCGCAGGTCGTAGAGCTCGGGG
>DAISKN010000583.1:0-4727 GCA_036820975.1 Acidobacteriota bacterium
AGGTTGGGAGCGACGAAGAGCGCCAGTGCAAGCTCGGGAGGGACGCTGAACGACGGCGCTCCTGGAAGAAACGCGAGGAGCGCGCCACCGAGCGCCAGGAAGACCGGATAGGGTGTCCGACGCGGCGCGCTGCAGCCGCCAGGGTCACGACCGCGAGGAAGAGACCGAGAAGTTGTTCGAGCTCTCTCATGGGATCGGCGGGATCCCTACGCCTCGGCTATTTGTCCAGGCCCTTCCGGTTCAGCCATTCGGACGCCAAGTCCGCGATCTGGATATTGTTCCGATCCGAAAATGGAAAATGCGTGTTGCCATGAATGCCGACCTCGGGCAAATGGACAACCGTGACATCACCGCCTCGGGCGTTCACCGCATCCCGCCATAGCCTGGCCATCTGCAGGCGTACGCGCCATTGGTCCTGGCCCGGATTCGCCGTCGGGGTCTCCGGAATGAAGTCGCCGTAATAGATGACAATCGGGATCTTCGTGAGCAGCATGAACTCCGTCAGGGGCGCGCCCAGCGCTTCCAGCGGGCCGAAGGAGCTCGGCATCGGAGGGGGCGCCTCGCCCTCCGGGAAGATGAAATTGCTGCCCGGTTCATAGGCGACGATGGCACGGACGTTCTGGCTCTTGATTGCCGTGCTCCAGCCCGGGCCGCCGCCTTGTGAATGGGTGACGAGAATCCCTGGCCCGATCTTGTCGAATAGGGCCGCAACTGCGGCCGAGACCACGTCGACATCGAAAGGTCCCGTGTTGGGAGCCATCTGGCGGAAATACTGGTTCAGAGCGTCCGGGTCGTGCGAGAACTGCACGCCCGGGAAGAAGTCCGGCCAGATACCGAGGCGGAAGCTGCCGAACCACCCCTGCTCGTCGGGTGTGGGCGTAATCGTGACTGGCAGGGTGCTGCGACCTGCATCGCCGCGTCGCGGCTGGTCGATGACGTAGACCCCGAAGCGCCGCCGCAGGAAAATGTTCTGATAGCCCTCGCGTCCGTCCGGTGTGGTCTCCCACGTCTTCGAGAACTGCCCGGCGCCATGCCACAGGACCAGAGGAAGCTTGCGGGCGTTCACCGGGATCTGAAAAAAGACATAGGCGTGATCGCCGTGAAAGGTCTGCCCGGCGGGAGTCTGGATGTTTGGATCGAAGGTGCCTGGATTGCTGATTACGGTTCCGCCAACTGCGAAACTGCCTTGCTCTTCGAGGATCAGCGGCGCGGGCTTTTCCCTTTCGACAGCAATTTCACTCGGTGACGTACCCGTGCCGGCATCGACGGGCGGCGGGGGAGAGCCGTACTGGACGTCGCTGACCTTTTCCAGCCAGTCGGCGGTCTTGCCGTCGAGATGCTCCGTGATGGCGATGTGCGTCATCGCGGTATCGGGTGCGGCTCCGTGCCAGTGCTTTTGACCGGGCGAGATCGAGACCACGTCACCAGCCCGAATTTCCTCGATCGGCCCGCCCAGCCCTGTACCCGGCCGGAGCCTGCCGTCACGATCAGCCTCTGACCCAGCGGATGGGTGTGCCATGCCGTCCGCGCACCGGGCTCGAACCTGACGTACGCTCCAGAGGTGCGCGAGGGATCGATCGCCGGGAAAAGAGGATCGATCCGGACGGAACCGGTGAAGTTTTCCGCCGGCGCCCTTCTCGACGGCTGCGAGCCGCTTCGCGCGATGCTCACTCTCGAGGAATCTCCCCCGCCCGGGTTTGTCTGGGCCATCGCGGAAGCGTGCAGGGAAAGCGACACCACTGCCGCGGCGAACAGTCTCTCCCGTCCGTTGCCGAGCTTGCGTTTCTCCATCTTCCTCTCCTTCCAGGGCCCGTCCCCGGCCCCCAACCCGTCAGGGTAACGCCGGATGGCGCGCGTGAGTAGGCGGTTTAATCGAGAAGGGTTTGTGAGAACCATTCACAAATGGTCCGGGACGATCTCGCGGCGAGCGAGGGACGACGAGCGCGCTTCGCGCGGGTCGGCACCGCGCCGGTCCGACTCGACCAGAGTGGCGGCGATACGCCGCCGCTCTCGCGCCGTCGCGCCGAGCGGAATCGGGTACCTGGCCAGGAGCTCCACGAACGCCAGCAAGTGCTCGGGGGCGGCGCGGCTGCGATAGGCCGCGCTCCAGGCTCGATACTTTCCGCCGCGCGTCAGGGGACGCGCGATGATCTCTCCCCTTTCGAGCTGCGGGGCCACCGACCAGCGCGCCAGCACGCTGATCCCGAGGCCGGCCCTCACCATCTCGACGATCGCCTCGGTGAGCTGGATGTGCGTCAGGCGCTTCGGCGATACGCCCGCGGGGATCAGCACCTCGCGGAATACCAAGTTCGACTCGCGCGGTGTCGAGTAGAGCATCAACCGCTCGGAAGCGAAGTCGGCCGCCGAGACGAAGCGGGCCCGGGCGAGCCGGTGGGCGGGATGCATCACCACCACCATTTCATCGCGGAACAGCGGCCGGAACCGGAGGCGCGGGTCGCGGGTGTGGCGGTGCACGATCGCGAGGTCGATATGGCCGCCCGTGAGCGCGGGGAGGGGATCGTCCGTCGCCCCGGCCACGACCTCGAGCTCCACCTCGGGGTGCGCGCGCTGGAAGCGCCGAACGCGCGACGGCAGCCAGTGGTACACGGTGTTGCACTGCGTCGTGAGACGGATCAACTCGCGCGGCTTGGCGGCGCCGTCTCGAAGCTCGGCCTCGACGCGGCCCAGCTCGGCGAGGACGCTGCGGGCCGAGGCGAGCACGCGCTCCCCCGCCGCCGACAGCTGGAGTCTCCGTCCGACGCGATCGAAGAGCCGGACCCCGAGGCGCTCTTCGGCGTCGCGGAGCTGATGGCTGAGCGCGGACTGGGTGAGGTGGAGCCGCAGCCCGGCGCGCGTGACGCTTCCCTCCTCGGCGATCGCCCGGACCAGCTCGAGGTGTCGGACATCCAGAATCATTACATGAGAATACTTCATGTATCTAGTGAATACAATGCGCTATCTTCACTCTACCGCCGGCGCTAACCTCTTCGCATGGCCGACCTGGTTCAGGATCTGAAGTACTCCGCTCGCCGGCTGAGGCGCACCCCCGGCTTCACGCTCCTCGCGCTCGCGACCCTCGCCCTGGGGATCGGCGCGAACGCGGCGCTCTTCAGCGTGGTGGACGCCGTGCTGCTGAAGCCGCTGCCCTTCTCCCGGCCCGACCGGGTCTACGCGATCTGGTCTCGGCATACCTCGACCGATCGCTACCCCTTCTCGCTTCCGGAGTTCTGCGATTACCGGGACCGCAATCGCAGCCTCGAGGCCGTCTCCGGTCTGGCGGGCTGGAGCGGCAACCTCGGCGGCGAAGGGACCACGGAGCGGCTTCCGGGCATGCGGGTATCGGGAAATCTCTTCGAGATGCTGGGCGTTTCTGCGGCGGTCGGGCGCACGCTGCGCCCGTCGGACGACGATGCGGGCAGCGAGAAGGTGGTGGTGTTGTCGCACGGGCTGTGGCAGCGGCGCTTCGGGAGCGACCCTGGCGTCGTCGGGCGCCCCGTCATTCTCAGCGGTGAGGCCTACACCGTTGTCGGCGTATTGCCGCGCGAGTTTCTGTTTCCGGTGCCCGACATCGATCTCGCGATCCCGCTCGCGCCGGAGCTGGACTCCTGGCGCCACAACCGCGAGTCCACGAACTTCCTGCGCATCCTCGCGCGCGCCCGCGAGGGCGCGAGTCCGGTCTCGGTCGCCGCGGATCTCGAAGACATCGGAAAGCAGTTGCAGCAGGAGTTCCCAGGCACGTACGCGCGCAAAAAGGGCGTGCTGGTCACGCCCTTTCACGAGGAGCTGACGCGCAACTTCAGCCGGACGCTCGTGATGCTTTTGGCTGCCGTGGCGCTCCTGCTGCTGGTCGCCTGCGCGAACGTCGCGAATCTGATGCTCGTGCGCGCCACGGCCCGGCGCCAGGAGTTGGCGATCCGCCAGGCCTTGGGTGGGCGCCCCTCGCGCCTCGCGCGAGAGCTGCTGGTCGAGGCGGCGCTGCTGTCGTTCGCCGGCGCTCTTCTGGGCGTCCTGCTGGCCTGGTGGGCCGTGCCCGCGCTGGTGGCGCTCAGCCCGACCGCGATGCCCCGCTCCCAGGGGATCGGTCTGGACCTGAACGTGCTCGCGTTTACGGCGATCATCGCCGTGGTCGCCGGGCTGGGGTTCGCACTCGTGCCCGTGTTGCGCGCGCTCGGCTCGGCGCCGAACCGGGATCTTTCGTCGAGCCGCGGAGGAACGGGAACGGCCGACGGCAGCCGTGCACGCGGCATGATCGTCGCGGCCCAGGTCGCGGTGATGGTGGTGCTGCTTACGGGAGCCTCGCTGCTCTACCGGAGCTTCCACGCGGTGATGCGGATCGAGCCCGGTTTCGACACGCGTGCGCTCGCGGTCAGGCTATCGCTGCCGCCCAAAGACTACCCCGACAACGTGAGGATCAGCCGCTTCTTCGAGCAGCTCGAAGAGCGCATCCTCGAGCTGCCCGGCGTCCAGTCCGTCGCCGGCACGAATCACATTCCCCTCAACGGCGCGATCGCGAGCACGGACTACAAGGTGGCCGATCAGCCGCCCGCCTCCGAGGACCAGCTCCCGACCGCCCTCTACCGGATGGTGACGCCCCAATACTTCCGCACCATGGGGATTCCCGTCGTGGCCGGGCGGGCGTTCGTCGCGGGCGACCGCGTCGGCCAGCCCGCGGTCGCGATCGTCAGCCAGTCCTTCGTGCAGCAGAGCTTCCCCTACCGCGACCCCCT
>DAISKN010000584.1:0-4723 GCA_036820975.1 Acidobacteriota bacterium
GTACATCTCCAGGATTCTTTGCCGGTGCGCCCCGGAGGTCGTCGCCGCCAGCTTTTTCTACAAGGACTTCCAGGACCCGATCGAAAGAACGGTACAGGCGACGGCGCAGCTGCGGACGTCCTACGCCAACGCCGAGGGCGCCAAGAACCTCGGATTCGAGATCGAGGCCCGCAAGCAAGTCTCGGCGAACGTCTTCGTGAGCACGAACTACACCCACGTCGACTCCGACATCGAGATTGGTCGGGGCACGGGGGAGGTGCAGACCTCGACGAGCCGTCCCCTCGCCGGCCAGTCGTCGAACGTCTTCAACGCCATGGTGGAGTTTCAACTACCGCAGTTCGACTTCTCGACCCGGGTCCTGTTCAACTATTTCGACGACCGAATCATCGACGTGGGCTCGCTCGGGCTTCCCGACATCATCGAAGAAGGGCGCGAGAGCCTGGACGTTGTCGTCGTCAAGCGGTTCGGGTCGGCGCAGCTGCGCTTCATCTTCGACAACCTGACCGACGCCGACTACCTGTTCAGCCAGGGGGGCGAGGTCCAGCGCCTGTACAACGTCGGTCCGACTTTCGGCGTGAGTTTTTCCTGGTCGGTGTTCTGAGAGACCACTGTGAATTTACGGTCTGTTTACGTGAAAGTCATCGGTGGTTGACGCGACGAGTCTAAAAATTCGCTGGGGTCGCATGGTTGTTGCGGCCGCACACCAATAAAAAGGAATGGAGAACAGAATGACTTCACTGAAACGGGCGGGTGGATGGCTCGCCGCGCTTTTCGTAGCTTCGAGCGCTTTGGGCCCGAAAGCCGAAACCCAGGGAAACATCGTGTTCGTTTCGGGAAGGATCACCTCGGATACGACGTGGACGCCGAACAACACCTACGTCCTTCAGGGAGCGGTGTTCGTGGAGAACGCCGCCCTCAGGATCGAGGCTGGAACCCGCATCGTCGGCGACGGGAGCTCTCTCGGAACGCTGGTCATCGACCGGAGCGGCCAGATCTTCGCCGAGGGCCGCGCCGATGCGCCCATCATCTTCACCAGCGACCAGCCCGCCGGAACCCGTGGACGCGGCGATTGGGGTGGCCTGGTCATCAACGGCGACGCGCCCCTGAACGTTCCCGGCGGTGAGGCCTTCGGCGAGGGCGACACCGGCGTTTACGGCGGCACCAACCCCGACGATTCGAGCGGGGTTCTCCGCTACGTGCGGGTGGAGTACGCGGGCATCGAGTTCAGCCCCGATAACGAGCTCAACGGAATCGCCTTCCAGGGCGTTGGCCGCGGCACGGTGGTCGAGTTCGTCCAGGTGCACTTCAACAAGGACGACGGCCTCGAGTTTTTTGGAGGCACGGTCGGCGTGAAGTACGCGGTCGTGACCGGAATCGGCGACGACGGCTTCGACTGGACCGAGGGCTGGCAGGGCCGCGGACAGTTCTGGATCGGACAGCAGCACGGGGACGACGCCGACCAGGGGATCGAGGCCGACAACAACGCCGAGAACAACGATCTGACTCCCCGGGCCAACCCCACGCTCTTCAATCTCACGCTACTCGGGGACCCCGACTTCGACCAGGGGGCGGAAAGCGACGAGGGGATCCTCCTTCGTGAAGGCACCGCCGCGACCATCAAGAACTCGATCGTGATGGGGTTCAAGGAAGTGGGCCTAAATATCAACGACTCCGCCACGTTCACGGTGGCTGGCGATGGCGGCATCGTTCTCGAGAACATGATTTTCTTCAACAACAACCCCAACTTCGCCAACGACCCCGGTGAGGGTCCGTTCACGACGCAGCAGTTCGCCGAGCGGAGCCCGACAATCGTGGTGAGAGACCCGATGCTGCGCGGCCCGTTCGATTTGACATCGCCCGACTTCCGGCCTCTGCCCGAGTCTCCCGCGGTGAACGGTGAGCTCGCCGTGGCTCTGCCGCCCAACGACGGATTCTTCGAGCCCGCGAACTTCATCGGCGCTCTAGGCACTTCCCGGGATCCCGATCCGGGGGCTCCGTATCTCGGCAACTGGCTCCAGGGATGGACGAATTTCGAGCCGAACTGAGAGCGGACGTGGCGTTTCCATCGAGGGCCTCCCGCCTAGCGGGGGGCCTTCTCCTCTTCTCCGCCCTCGCCGCCTGCGATCCCGCTCCCGCCGCGAGCGAGGCGACGGACGTCGAGCCTTCTCTCTCGAGCACGTTCGATTCGCCCGAGGCCGTGGCGAGCGCGGTTCTCGATGCGTTTGCGAATGAGGACGTGGAAACCCTGAAGAGCCTTCCGCTCGGCAAGGACGAGTTCCGGCGGTACGTCTGGCCGAAGCTCCCGGCATCGAACCCGGAGCGGGGCGTGCCCCTCGAGTATGCCTGGGGCGACCTTAGCCAGAAGAGCCGAAACGCCGTCGCGTCGAGCTATGCGCGCTACAAGGGACGAAAGCTCGAGCTTCTGTCGTTGACGTTCCAGGAGGGCGAGACCGACTACGGAGAATTCAAGGTTCACCGCAAGTCGGAGCTGCGCGTGAGGGACGCCGGAAGCGGAGAGGAGCTCGAGCTCGAGCTCTTCGGCTCGATCCTGGAGTGGAAGGGAAAGTACAAGCTCTTCAGCTATGTGACCGATTGAGGATCAGCCGAACTCGAGCTCATAGCCGCTCTTCTTCAAGAGCCCTGCCTCTTCTTTGAGATCCGCTCGAGTCAGCGGATGTTCTTCGAGCCACCCCGACGGAAAGCTCAGCGCCAGCCCTTTCTTCTTTCCCGCGAAAGTGATTCTCGGCAGGAGGCTCGGGCTGCGGCCGCGGTTCAGGAGCACGGCGAGCCTCAGAATGATGGCCAGCCTCAGCGCCGTCTCTTCGTCGACGAGAGTGAGCTCGGCGAAAGCTGCTCGAGGAAACTTCCGGCGATGAGCCTCGATGAGGGAGGCGAGAAACTTCTGATCGTCGATGGAGAAGCCCGAGAGCTCGGAGTTCGCGACGATGTAGGCGCCGTGCCTCTGGTAGCCGCTGTAGGAGATCGTGAGGCCGATCTCGTGCAGCCGCGCCGCCCAGGTG
Organism: Acidobacteriota bacterium; assembly: GCA_036820975.1. GTDB lineage: Bacteria > Acidobacteriota > Vicinamibacteria > Marinacidobacterales > SMYC01 > DAISKN01. The sequence continues at coordinate 3,021 of DAISKN010000584.1, forward strand.
AGGAGCTGCCGGTGCTCGTGCTCTTCGAGCCCCCAGTCGGTCCGGAGCTGCTTCAAAGCCGCGAGCGCGGCGCGCTCCACCCGGCCCGCCTGGACGGCGTCGACCCGATACTGTTCCACGAGACGCGTTATCGCCCTCTCCCTGGTGTCTTCGTGCCGGATGCGGCCGATGAGGTCGTAGAGCACGCCTTCCCGCAGCGCGCCTGTGGCCGGCTCCATCACCTCGACCCCGAGTGCGTCGAAGACGCTTCTCAGGATGGAGACCCCTCCGGGAAACACCGGCGCCCGCTCCTCGCTCAATCCGGAAATGGAGAGCTTCGACAGCCTTCCGGAATCGGTCATCGCCCGCTCGAGCTTCTTCAGACTCTTGCGGGTGATTCCCGGACCCCAGTCGTTCTCACGGATCACGGCGTCGACGGCGAGGATGGTCCCCGACGAGCCGTAGGCGCGCTCCCAGCCGAGGCTCTTGAAACGGTCTTCGATCGTCTCGAGCTCGACGCGGGCCGCGGTCTGGGCCGCCTTCATGTTCTCTTCCGACAACACCCCGTCGGGAAAGTAGTTCCGGGTGTAGGACACGCATCCCATGAACAGGCTCGCTGCGCGATGGGGCTCGAAGCCCTCCCCGATGATGCACTCCGTGGATCCCCCGCCGATGTCGACCACCAGGCGTCTTTCGTCCTCGAACGGGAGCGAATGAGAGACCCCGAGGTAGATGAGCCGCGCCTCCTCCTGACCCGAGATGATCTCGATCTGGTGCCCCAGGGCCTCCGCGGCTTTCCTCAGGACGGTCTTGGGGTTCTTCACCTGCCGGAGGGTGTTCGTGCCTACGGCGCGGACCTGCTTCGCCGGGATTGCCCGGAGCCGTTCGCCGAAGCGTGCGAGGGCGTCGAACGCCTTGGCGAGGGACTCCTCGCTCAGTGTCTTGTCCTCTCGAAGTCCCGCGGCGAGCCGGACTCTTTCCCGCAGGCGGTCGACGTCCTGGACCTCGTCCTGTACCACGCGGACGATCTTCATGTGGAAGCTGTTGGAGCCTAGGTCCACGGCGGCGAACGTGTCGGAGATTTTGGATTCCGGCATGGTGAGCCTGAGCTAAGATCTTTCCATGGCGACCTACGTCATCGGCGACGTGCAGGGTTGTTTTACCACGCTCGAGCGACTTCTGCGCCGCTTCGATTTCGACGCGGGGCTCGACCGGCTGTGGCTCGTGGGCGACCTCGTCAACCGGGGCCCGAATTCCCTGGAAGTGCTGCGATGGGCGAGGTCGATGGGAGACCGCGTCACCGCGGTCCTGGGCAACCACGACCTCCACCTGATCGCGTGCGTCGAGGGCGTGCGTGAGCCGCGGCGCCGGGACACTTTCGACGACATCCTCGAAGCCCCGGACCGCGACGCTCTTCTCGAGTGGCTCATCGGCCGTCCGTTCTTCCATCGGGAGGGAGACTTCGTCCTCGTGCACGCGGGCCTGCTCCCCGATTGGAGCCTCGAGGAGGCGGAAGCCCTGGCGTGGGAAGCGCAGGAAGCGCTTCGCTCCCGCAGGCGCTATCAGCTCCTGGAGGCGTTCGAGGAAGGGGGGACCTCACGCCGCTGGGACTCGGAGCTAGCGGACAGCGAGAGGCTGCGGATCGTCGTCGACGCCTTCACCAAGATCCGGACGCTTCGGCCGGCGGGAGAGCTCTGCCTCGACTTCTCGGGTCCGCCCACGCA
>DAISKN010000585.1:0-4707 GCA_036820975.1 Acidobacteriota bacterium
AGGCCAGGAGCCGCTGGGCGAGGAAGGTCCGGAGCTCCCGGGCGAACGTCGGGTCTTCCGCCGACGCCGAGATCGAAAAGGATGGCGGCGGGGACGATCGGCACCCTGGCGACTCCCACGTCGAACCCGATGCCTTTCTCCTCGAGGTAGCGCACCGCGCCCGAGGCGGCGTCGAGGCCGAAGGCGCTCCCTCCCGAAAGAACGATCGCGTGGATCTTCTCGACGGTGTTCACCGGGCTCAGGAGGTCGGTCTCCCTCGTCCCCGGAGCACCGCCGCGGACGTCAACACCAGCCACGGCGCCTGCTTCCGTGAGGATTACGGTGCAGCCCGTTGGGCGCTCGGCGAGCGTGAAATGGCCGACCTTGATTCCCGGCACGCGGGTCAGCCCGCCTCCGGCGAGGAGCAACATTGGAAACAGGAAGCCGTTCATCCTTAGCCTCCGGGAATTACGCTTCGATTAACGCTGGGAAGAACGGAATCAAACGCAAAGGCGTTCCTTCCCCATGTGTCGTCGCTTTGGAGCGACACCCGACCGATCTGTTATATCATCCCCAGGGAGGCTCCCATGACACGAGAAACCTCGCGCCGGTCTTTTCTCACGGAGATGGCGGCAGCGGCCGCGGTGGTTCCGGCAGCCTTTCGGGGCTCCGAGGCTTTCGCGGGGAGCGAGCTCGACGGCGAGTCCTACTGGCGCCTGGTTCGCGCCCAGTTCTCCTTCACCGAGGAGAAGGTCCCGATGAACGCCGCGAACCTGTGCCCGTCGCCTCGCGCCGTCGCCGAGCGCGTGGCCGAGCTCACGGCCGACATCGATCGGGATTGCTCCTTCAACAACCGCGCCAAGTTCGTCGACCTCCTCGAGACCTCGCGAGCGAGAGTCGCGGGACAGCTCGGGGTCAGTGCGGAGGAGGTAGCACTCGTCCGGAACACGAGCGAGGCCAACAACACCATCAACAACGGCCTCGATCTCGACTCCGGCGACGAAATCGTTCTCTGGGAGCAGAACCATCCGACGAACAACGTCGCCTGGGACGTGAGGGCCAAGCGCTTCGGGCTTTCGATCGTACGGGTCTCGACGCCGACGGAGCCGAAGAGCGCGACGGAGCTGGTCGATGCCTTCGTTTCCGCCTTCACTTCGAAGACACGCGTCCTCGCCATCACCCATGTTTCGAACGTGAGCGGGGTGAGGTTGCCGGCGCGCGAGCTCGTTTCCGCCGCGCACGAGCGCGGGATCTACGTGCATCTCGACGGAGCCCAGAGCTGGGGCGCCCTCAACGTGAACCTGAGGGAGATCGGGTGCGACTCCTATTCCGCCTCCGCTCACAAGTGGTTCATGGGGCCGAAGGAGGCCGGGATTCTGTACGTCAAGGAAGAGAACATTCCCCGGATCTGGCCGAACATCGTTGCCCCGGGCTGGGGCAGCGACGTCGAACCCGACGTCAAGGGAGCGCGCAAGTTCGAGTCACTGGGACAACGGGACGACTCCTGTCTGGCCGCCGTCGGGACGACCGTCGACTTCCACCGTTCGATCGGGCAAGACCGCGTGGAGTCTCGCGTGGTCGAGCTCGCGACCGCACTGAAGAGCGGCCTTGCGGCGAAGAACTTCTCGCTCGTGACTCCGCTCGACCCGGAAATGTCGGGCGGGGTTTGCATCCTCAGGGTGCGGGGCAGGAAGAGCGGAGAAATCGTCAACCGACTCTATGGAGAACACGGAATCGCGGCTGCGGGAACCGGCGGAATAAGGCTCTGTCCCCACGTATACAACACCATGGAGCACATCGAGCGCGCCATCGCCGCCGTGGACGCGCTTCGCGCGGAGATCGCTTGACCCGGCCATGATCGAGAAAGGAAAGAAAGCTCCCGAGTTCGAGGTGAAGGACCATCGGGGGAATCTCGTCCGCCTGAGGGACTACCTCGGAAAGATCGTGGTGCTCTGGTTCTATCCCAAAGCCGATACCCCCGGCTGAACCGCCGAAGGTTGCGGGTTCCGCGACAACATCCCGAAGTTCGAGGAGAAGAACGCGCAGATCCTCGGGATCAGCTTCGACACCGAGAAGGACAACCGCGCGTTCGCCGAGAAGTTCGATTTCAATTTCCCGCTTCTCTGCGATACCAGCCGCGAAATCGGTCTCGCCTACGGCGCTTGCGACAGCAAGGACGCCGCGTACGCGAAGCGGGTGAGCTACGTCATCGGTCCCGACGGGAACGTTCTCGCGGTCTATCCCAAGGTCGATGCCGCTAGGCATCCCGACGAAGTCCTGAAGAACCTCTGATTCGGGGGTCCGCGCCTACGCGGCGTGGGATCCACACTACGCCCCAGGGCGCGGAGGATCGTCGCAACCCGTTCGACCGTAGGCACTTGAACGCGGAGGCCCGGCGGTATCCCCCTTGCAGTCGTCGACTGCATGTCGAAACTACCCCCCGGTTTCGCGATGCTCCTCTTTCTTCTCGCGGCCGAGAACGCCCTCTCGACGGAAAAGTCCGAGCGGGACCGGCCGATCCAGCCCACTCCCGACGAGCTCGAGCGGTTCGAGCTACCTCCTCCCGACCTGCCCGCGGCCGGGCTCTCGCTTCCGTCTGAAGGCTCCCCGATTTTCGATGTTTCCGGCGTCGGGCTGTTCGCCGCCTCCGCGGCCGACTTCGCGACCACGGAATGGGGCATCTCGCGGGGACTTCAGGAGGGAAATCCTGTCGCCTCCCAGCGCGGAATCCGCCTGGTTCACCACGTTGTGGGCCCGGCGGCCGTGTACTGGACGACCGAGCGGCTCCAGAAGAGCGGGAAGACCAAGCTCGCCCTCGGCCTGCGAATCGCCCTGATGGCCGCCTACAGCTACGCCGCCATCCACAACCTCAGGCAGGTCGGCAGCCTCCCCGTCCCGCGCTGACGCCGGTTCCCACTTCCCGGGAACCCCTTGACATTGCAAGATAAATGCCGTTTCATACGATGGTTCCGACCAGTCAGGCCATTGAGGAGTCCGTGACGCGCCATCTGGGTTTCGAGCACCTCATCGATGATTTGAAACGCTTCGCCGCCGGGGGATTTCCGGTAACCGAAGTACACCAGTACCTGGCAGGGACCCTCATGGACCAGGCCGCGCTCGAGCCGTATCTGAGCTACTGCGACGAGCACTACACGCGCAACTTGGTACACAAGGACGAGGACTTCGAGCTCCTCGTCATCTGCTGGGGAAGGGGCCAGCGAGCGCCCATCCATGGACACGAGGGAGAGCTCTGTTTCGCGCGGGTCGAGCGCGGAAGGCTCCGTTTCTCGAACTATTCGATGCTTTCCGAAGACCCAATCCGTCTCCGGCGCACCGGGCCGCCCGTGGACGGGGCCGTGGGTTTCCTGGACGGCCCGGCGGATCTCCACGCCGTGGAGAACCCGGGCGAGTTCGAGGAGAACGCGGCGAGCCTCCACGTGTACTCGAAGCCCTATGCCGAATGCGACATCTATGACTCGGAATCGGGGCCGCGGCGCCGGGTGAAGCTGGCGTACGACAGCATTCGGGGAAAACCCGTCGAGCGAGCCCGAGGCTGATTTGGTCGAGATCAATCACAAGGAGCGCTTCCTCCGAGTCAAGATCCTCTATTACGGGCCCGCGGCGGGAGGCAAGACCACGAGCCTCCAGATGCTGCACCGGCACGCGAGGGCCGACCGCCGGCAGGAGCTGGTCTCCGTCAACACCGCTCAGGACCGCACGATTCTCTTCGATCTCCTCCCGCTCTCGACTCCCGCGTTCCGCAGCTACGAGCTCCGCTTCCAGGTGGTGGCGGTGCCGGGCCAGAAGTTCTACGGCGCGACGCGAAAGATGCTCCTGAAGAACGCGGACAGCATCGTGTTCGTCGCGAACTCCGCCACCGATCGCTGGCAGGAGAATCTCCAGAGCATGAAGGAGATGACGGAGTATCTGCTCGACCACGGGATCGAGCCGTCGTCGATACCGATGGTGTTCCAGTACAACAAGCGGGACCTTCCGGACACCACCGACCTCAAGATCATGGAGCGCGGCCTGAACGCGCGCGGGGCGCCGAGCTTCGAATCGGTCGCGACCGAGGGCCGGGGAGTGCTCGAGTCCTTCTGCGCGATGCTCGAGCGCACGATGACCGAGCTCTCCACCCGATACCAGATCGGCGAGAACATGGGCGACGCGCGGTCGGCGAAGGACTGGTCGACGCGCACCATGCTCGAGGTCTTCGGAACGACCCTCGAGCAGCTGCAGCGGGCGAAGGAGCCCCCATACCCTCCGGCGGGGCCCGCCCCCACGCGCGTCTTCCGGGTCAAGGCGCCGCAGTTGTCACCCGCGGTGCCCATCGAATCTGGATTCCCGAACCAGGCGCCGCCGGTGCACTCTCCGCCGCAGGGGGCAATCCAGCTCGACACCAAGTCCGCGAACGCCATGGTGGAAAGCTATGCCGAGGCGGCCTCGAGCCTCGCCGACCACATCAGCGAGCTGAAGGAGCAGACGCAGCTCGAGTCCCGCAAGGTGGAGACCTACCGCGCAGTCGCCGACGTCGCCAGGAAGCTTTTCAAAGCCACTCCCGACGAGACGCCGGTGCTCCTCGAGGGGCTCGTGGGCTCTCTCGCCCAGTCGCTGCGATGCGGGCAAGCCTTTCCCTGGCGTGGGCTTCTTTCAGGCGCAGCAACTCTCCTGACAGCTAGAGTGGCTCTGGGGCGACCGAATCAGGACAGCCTGTGGAAAACTGTTTTG
>DAISKN010000586.1:0-4701 GCA_036820975.1 Acidobacteriota bacterium
CCGGCGCATTCGGCGATGTGATGATGAACCATCCCAGAAGGCTCGAGCCGATGTACCACGTGAGATCCGCCGGGGCCGAGTGAAGGAACTGCCACCGAACGCGCTCGATCTCGGTGGCAGCCATGGGATTCTCCACGTATACTGAAATCGATCACCACAATCGAAGAGAGGCCCACCCATGCAAGTCGGCGACTACATGACACGGGATCCCATTACCGTCGAGGAGGACGCGAGCATGAAGGAGGCGATGCTCCTCCTCCGGAGCCATCACATCCGCCACTTGCCCGTGGCCACCGGGAGGTTGCTGGTGGGGCTGGTCTCCGACCGGGACATCAAGCGCGCTTCCCCCTCCATCCTCCAGGGGATCGACAAAAACGAGTTCGAGCAGCTCATGGAGGATACACCCGTCTCCCGCATCATGACCCGCGAGCCTTTCACCGTGAACGCCGCCACCCCTCTGGTGGAGGCGGTCACCATCCTGGTGGAGAAGAAGTTCGGAAGCCTCCCCGTGGTCGACGGGAAAGAGATCGTCGGGATCTTCACCGAGATCGACGCCCTCAAGGTGCTCCTGGACACGCTCCACAAGAAATAAGAATCGAACGCAAAGGGCGCGAAGGGGATCGAATTTCCTCTTGTCTTCTTCGCGTCTCTGCGCCTTTGCACGTTTGCGTTGAAGATCATTCCGTCTCGACGTCCATCGCTTCGAGCTTTCCCCTTCGCCCGTCGAGCCTCAGGGCTTTCTTCCCCTCGAGGATGTCGATGAGGTCCTGCCCCACGAGCTCCCGCCTCCATCCCTCGAGGAGCGGAAGCGCGGGGAGCTGCGCGTGGTAGTGCGCCGCCGCCAGCGTCTTGAGATCCCCCCGGGTCGCGAGCATGGAGGGCGCGATCTCCGCCTCCGCGGCGCGCGCATACAGCCACGCTTCGAGAAGCCTCGCCGTGGACTCCACCTCGTCCGGCATCTTGAGGTGCGGCGCTTCTGAACGGACTTCCTTCACCGGCTCGGCGATTCCCGCGCGGACCGCGGCCACGATCGCCTCGCCGTCCTTCGACATCTGCTGCGGCTTCAACGAGCGGATCTGGCGCAGGTTCTTCACCGATTGGGGACGCCGGCGCGCGATCTCGAGGAGACTCTGATCGCGCAGGACCCAGCCGCGGGGCAGGTTTCTCGAGCGCGCCGTCTCCTCCCTCCACGCGGCGACTTCCCGGAGCACTCCGAGGCTTACCACTGAAAGGCCGCTCGCTTTCAGCCGCCGGTAGAACTCCCGGGGCTCGGGAGCGCGGTAGGTGGAATCCGACTCGAGCCGGGAGCCCTCTTCCCTCTCCCAGCCCGCGCGTCCGAGCGCGGCCAGGCGCTCTCCCAGATGGCGGCGCACCTCGGAGAGGTACCGCACGTCCTCGAGCGAGTAGTCGATCTGGGCCTCGGTCAGCGGCCGCGCCGTCCAGTCGGTCAGAGCTTCGAGCTTCTCGAGCTGCACCCCCGTGACCTTGGCCACGAGGCGGGCGTAAGAGATCTGATCTCCGTAGCCGACGAGAGCGGCCGCGATCTGCGTGTCGAAAACGTTTCGCGGAGCGGCCCCTCCCGCCTCGTAGAGAACGGCGAAGTCCTGCTCCCCCGCGTGCACGATCTTCTCCACCTCCGGCGCGGCGACGAGCTCGAACAGCGGCTCGAGGGAGGAGAGCGTCTGCGGGTCGATCACCGCTTCGACGCCCGCAGCCGCGACCTGCACGATTCCGAGCTGGATGAAGAAGGTGCGCTCGCGCACGAACTCGGTGTCGAGCGCGAACGCCCCGCGGGTCGCGAGCTCGCGGCACAGCACCTCGAGGTCCTTCTGCTTCTCGACCACGCGGGGGGTTTGCGATTCCGAGCCGGCGACTCCCGGCTTTCCGTGTCGGGTCATCGGCTTCACTTCGAGAGCGTCACACGAAGGGAGATCCCCATGTCGACGCTGTTCAGTAACTCTCCGAAGCGGGGGCTTCCGAGGTTCGCCACCACGTCGCGGGGGTTGAAATGGCTCCCCAGGTTGAATGCTTGAAAACCCACGCGGATCCTCCTGCCTTTGATGGTAACGCCCTTGGTGACCCGCACGTCGAGCGAAAAGAAGCTGGGAAACCGACCGCCCCGGTTGCGGGCGCCCGAGGGGAGATATTGCGCATCCAGAACAGTGTACGGGAAGCCCGACCGCCACTCGAACCCCGGTCCGACCTCGATGTCCTTCGGTAGCGTCCAAACGCCCCAGGCCAGGAATCGATTTGGCACGTCGAGCTCGAAGAGAGAGTCCTCGTTCTCGAAGACCAGAGGGTGTCGGAGATTCTGGTAGAGAGTTCCGAAGTTGTTCAGGTCACCGGTCGAGCGGGACTCCGAGTACGCGAAGAAGAGCTCGTTCTCGCCGCGCGACACCCGGAAGGTCACGCCGAGCTCGCGATTGGTCGACTCTCCGTCCGAAGACAGCCGCAGCGCGCCCCTTCCCCCCTCGACGATCCGATCCACCACCATCTCCTCGGCGCCGTACCGCTCGCGGTAGCCCACGCGAACGTCGAAACCCTCGGCTATTCGCCGATCGAGCTCCACGTTCCAGGTCGTGCTCCGCGGCGACTCGAGCCGTTCCGCGGTTACGTTCTCGAAGACGATGGGAGGGCCGACCGGCTTGCCGTCGGGACCGAAGCTCGTCTCCACCCGCCGCTGAAAGCTCTCGAAGCTGCCCGCGTGAAGGTAAACGTGGTCGTGGAAGACGCCGACCCCCCCGCGCATCACCGTGCTCCCCGAGGCGTCCAGACCGTAGGCGACGGCGAGCCGGGGCGAGAGCTGGTGGGCGTCGACGAGCTGGTCGTAGTCGTATCGCAGGCCGGCCTCGATGCCCAGGCGCCGCCCGACCCGGAAGCGGTCCTGGACGTATCCCGAGAGCTCGAAGTCCGTACCCTCGAGGGCGGGGTCGCCGAGGAAATCGACGCGGGTGAGGAGCCGCCCGGAGGAGTCGACGACTTCGAGCGGCAGCCCGCGGTCGGTCCCCTCGAATCGAGAGCGCCCGACGCCGCCTCCGGCCTTCAGCAGGTGGTCTCCGAACCGGCCCGAAATCGAACGCGTGAGGCTCGCCAGCAGGTCGAACCGGCTGGTGTTCCGTTCGAGGTTGTTGAAGTAGTTGTCGCGGAGGCCATCGGGGGTCAGCCGGGAAGCGATTTCGGTCTTGGGCCGGAGCGACAGGTCGTAGTGCTTGACCGCGACTGTGGTCTCGACGAGCGTGCGGGCGAACATCGAGCGCCCGGAGACGGCGCCGTTCCACCCCCAGCTATGGAACTCCGGAGTCGCCTCGGAGGCGTTCAGCGCGTTGAGCCCGAGGTTGTCGGTCTCTCCGGGGAAGTAGGAGAACGTGGTGGTGACCTGGTGCTTGTCGGCGATGCGCCAATCGATCTGGCTGAAGCTGTCGTAGCTCTCGAGCTCCTGCTCGTCCTCGCCGCTGGTGACGTCGTATACGCGGGAGCGCACGAAGCGATAAGCCAGGCCCTGCGCGAACCAGACTTTTCCCTTCTTCAGCGGTCCCCGCACCGCGACCTGGGGAACGAAGGCCCGAATCCCGGCAATCTTGCCGTCGCGGAAATTGAGCTTGGGCAGGAGGTCCCCGGTGTCGACGTCCCATTCGTCCGTCCCGCCGCGGGTCTTGACCTCCGCGACCGCCGCCGTGACCCGCCCGTACTCCGCGGAGTAGGGAACCTGGGTCACCTCCACCTCCTCGATCGCCCTCAGGGGAAGCTCGATGGCGAAGTCCCCGGTCACGGGATCGGTCACGTTGGCGCCGTTGACGAGCAGAATCGACTGGCTGGGCCGCGAGCCGTTGAAGCTCAGCCTTCCCTCGGGATCGCGCAGGACGCCGGGGAGCAGCGGAAAAGCGTCCTGGAAGCGGTCGGTCGCGAGCGGGAGAAGGTCGAGCTTCTCGATCTCGAGAGTCGCGGGAGGAGCCGGCTCGGCCAACTCCACCGTCGGCGCGACGCCGTGAATCTCGACGGTCTCGGAGTACCGCGGAAGAGAGAGGGAGAGATCGAGGCGCGTCTCCCCATCGCCCGCGACTTCGACCTCCGCGGTCCGGTCCTCGTACCCGGGAAGAATCCCGAGGAGCCGATAGCTCCCCGGGGCCAGGTCGGCGAAGGCGGGCAGCACCGGGCGGACGATGGGGATGCGTTTTTCAAAAATGGGCGCTCCGCCGGCAATAGCGGGGAGATTGTTCATGCGGGTTCCGTTCGTTAAGATAGATTTTTTACCGCAAAGGCACGAAGGCACGAAATTTATAAGGTCGCAATCAAAACCGGGTGAAACTTTTTGGTTTGTTATGAAAGCTTTGTGTCTTTGAGTCTTTGTGGTGAACTGTTTATCTCATTTGATGTTGAGGGTAATTATAAACTTAAACGAGTACATCTGTCTGCTCGGATTTGGGGACACCCTCAGAGAGGGCTGCCTCCGGTGGAGTTCCCGCCGCGCCCTGGCGGGCTGCCAGGCGGGCGGTCAGGTACACCAGCAGGGCGCCGGCCGCGAACAGGGCCATGTTGAGCAGGAAGGGCAGGATGCGGTTCACCTCCGAGAGCTTCCCCGCCAGCCAGCCGAAAGGCGAGGTGCATCCCTATACGCTCGATCTCTTACGCAAGCTCAACTTCGACGTCAGCGGCTTTCGTTCCAAGAACTGGAACGAATTCGCGGGAGCGGACAAGCCGCCG
>DAISKN010000587.1:0-4687 GCA_036820975.1 Acidobacteriota bacterium
CGATGGCGCGAGCGACCGCATCGCGTTCAGGGCGCCGCGGAGCTTGAACGAGCCCACGGGCTGGAAGGTCTCGAGCTTGAGGTGGAGATCTTCCGCGTCGAACCGCTCGTCGGCGGGTATCAGCGGCGTGTGGCGCACCGCCGGACGAATCCTCTCGCGGGCTTCGCCGATCTCCTCGAGGGTGGGAAGTGCGGGCACGATTCTCAGCGCAGCGTGCGCCCGAACGGAAGAAGCGCGAGGGGGATGAGCTTCAGGTGCTGGAGCGAGAAAGGGATCCCGATGATGGTGATGGCGAGGATCAGAGCCGAAGTCGCGTGAGCCAGGGCGATCTCCCAGCCGAAGAGCACCACCCAGATGGCGTTCAGGATCAGACGGAGCGGACGGTTCGCCTCGGGAAGCTCGACGATCTCCTTTCCGAACGGGGCGAACGTGGCGACTCCGATCTTCATCGCCTGGATGCCGAAAGGAATGCCGACGATGGTGATGCAGGTCAGGAGGCCGCCGAGGATATAGCCGATGCCGGCGATGAGGCCACCGAAAATCAGCCACAGGATGTTTCCGAGAAGACTCATGGGTCGCGGCCTCCCGTGTAATCATAACCCGAGGAGCCGGCTCGAGACGCTTCTACTGTACTCACGCCCGCTACACCTTCCCGCGCGGTCCGTTCGAGGTAGTTGCCACGCAAGTTGTGCCGGATACGCGCCTTACTTCCATCCACTCGAGCGCTGGCTTCGTGGAATGGAACTTGCTCACCCGAGCCGCGGGCGTAGAGCAAAAGCCCAAAGGAGGATCAAAATGCGAGAACCGAAGAGGGTGGGCCGGGGTGTTTATGCCTCGGCCATCGCCCTCAGTCTGATCGCGGCCGCGGCGCCCGTCATTGCCGAGCATCTGGAAGCCAAGGCCTACGTCATCACCGACTGGATAGCGGAGTGCTCCGGGAACGACATCCCCTACTGGGACGACATGATCGACTACTGGTACGACGAGATCGACGACCACGGCTGGTACAGCAAGGACGGATTCATCGTGAACGGAGAGATGGACCGGGACCGCTTCTGCGACCCGGACACCGGTCTCGCCAACTGCGCCGATCATCTCAGCACCGAAGACGCCGACGCGCTGATGATCGGTCTTCACGGAAGCGATTCCGGCAACCACTGGCAGGGGTCGTTGAGGAAGAACGGCGGCGCTTCGGTAAACGACTGCCGCATCGACGCGCCCGACGGAGACGGAGTCGCCGAGGAGATGTTCTTCGGAGACGTCGACCTCGAGTTCCTTCACCTGTCCTCCTGCTTCAGCATGGACGACGACAACCTGCCCTACACCTGGCGGATGTTCCAGGATCCCGTGGACTCGCCCGTCAACGGCCTGAGGCTCCACCAGGCTACCGGGTTCCACGGCCTGATGTGGATCGGAGGCTGCTGCGACGACCAGTACGAGGATTTCGCCGATGACGCCTTCGACGTCTCGATCAAGTCCGCCTGGATGGACAACATGTACGTCACCGGCATCAACGGCACGGCGACGCAGTGCCCCATCGCTTACGCCGTCGGCACCAACAGCACCGACTGCTTCAACCGCATCAATAACGAGCAGTACGACAACATCTTCAGCGACCCGGGCAATATCGGCTACTACTGCTACTACTACTACCCCGGCTGCGATCCCTCCGGGGAAACGGCCTTCACTCCGTGAGGTGGCCTGCAATGAGAGAAATCATGAAAAGAAATCTGAGCTCCTTCGTCCTCGCGCTCGCGTCCCCGCTTTTGCTCGTACCTCCGGCCCTCGCCCAGGAAGAGGAAGTCTGCCGTGACATCGTCGAGCTGGTGGAAAAGGGAGTCCCGAAAGAAATCGGGGACTCCGCCTTTCTGAAGCGGCTCCTCGAGCCCTCGGTCGGCCCGCAATTCGCCGACCGGTTCATCGACCTCGCTCAACAGGCGGCGCTTCCCGCCGTCCAGAGCAAGCTGCGGCTGAGCCAGCGCAAGTGCGTCCCGGACCAGGAAGGGCACGTGACCTGCCGCCTGTCCAACTTCCGTAATACCGAGCTCCTCAAGTTCGAGGAGCGCGAGGGCAAGGCGGCTTATCTCAACCTGACGCGCGAGTGGAGCCCGAACAAGGGGGAGAACAAGCTCCCCGACGCCCAGGCCATGGAGCTCGCCCGCGGCGTGATCAAGGCCTGGGGCATTCCGGACGAAGAGCTGGCGCTTCAGCTCGCCGACCTCCAGCATCTCAACATCGCGGGCGGACCCAAGCTGGATGACCGGCCCGCCGAGTTCCTCAGCACGGAAGTTCACGTCCGGTTCCCGCGGCACATCGGCGGCGTTCCCGTCTTCGACTCGTTCGCGCAGCTCGCGTTCGACGTCCGGGGCCAGGTCGCTCGTATGCGGGTGTTGTGGCCCTCGTTCGGCCTCGTCCCCGGGCTCGAACCCCTTCCCCTTTCCCGCGAGGATGTGGTGATGAGGACCGCCGAGGAGCTGAGCGACGGCGCCGTCTGCGGATCGCTCGCGAAGGTGGAGGCACACATCGCTTACGTTCTGTCCAAGGAGGTCGAGACTCCCGATCCGACCGACGAGGGAAGCCAGGACGAGGTCGAAGTCGCCTCCGAATCGGCGGAGTACGTCCCGGCGCTCGTGGTGTACGCCTACCCCAAGGACCCGAAGGAGGATTCCGGGGAGCTGGTGCCCGCGGGGCGTCAGCTGGTGGCTCGGATCCTCGATTCCCGCGACGACGGAAAATAAGACGCCTTCCCGATCGGGCTCCCGGGGCCAGGGCTCCGGGGGCCCGATTTCCTTTTATCGGGAGGCGAGCGCCGTTCGAGCCAGCGCTTCCAGGACCATCCCCGTGGTGAACGCGGTCGAGGAGAACTCGAAGACCTGACCGCCGTCCGCGCGGCCGAAAAAGAAGGGAGCCGCGTCGTATCCACCCGCCCGGTTCTGCTCGGAAGCGAGGTAGGCCGCGGCGCGGGCGACGAGGGGAGACTCCCGGCCGGCATTGAGCAGGGTGAGGATCGCGAACGCGGTGTTGAGGTGGGGAGCGCCTCGATCCCAGTACGCGGTGCCGTCCGCGCGCTCTATCGCCGACGTCTCGAGATCGTCCGCGAGAATCTCGACCGCGGGGGCGAGTGACGTGACGCCGCCTTCGTGATACGCGCGGGACACCGCATAGTGAAAGACGAAGTTGTCCGGGTAATACTCGGTCAGCTCCTCGAAACGGTCCCGATGCAAACCGAGGGCGGTGACCACGCGGATCAGCTCGGCCGCTTCGGGCACTCCCGGAACGTCGAGCCTGTCGTGGCGGCCGAGGGCGAAGAGCACGTTGGCGTTGACCACGAGGTCCACGTCGTTCGGAAACAGAGGAGCGCCCGGCTCGCGGTAGGTGAGCCAGGTAAGGAAAGCGCCGCTCGCCGGCGGGAGCCACGCCGGGTTCAGCCTGCGCGGCACGTCGCCCAGATCGCGCCAGTCGACGACGAACTCCTGAAAGGGAACGTTCTTTGCCGGGCCGCCGTCGAGCCGGGAGTGGTCGAGGAGGGCCGCGTAGGTGGTCGCGGTGACGTCGGCATCGCTCGGGATCGCGAGCGGGCTCGGAAACACGCGAAGATTCAGGGGGACCCGCGCGCCTCCGAGGATCGGCCCGCGGAGCCACGAGACGAGGGCCCGCTCGACCGCGGGCTTCGGCGCCTCCGGATACTGGTCGTAGGGCCAGAAGCCGAACGTGCCGGCGTCGGGAGCGCCGGTGGGCGATTCGAAACGCGACAGGAGCGCGACGGCCCGCCGCCGCATATCGCGGGCGGCGCGAACGTCTCGCCGGCTCAAGCCCAGCGGAACCCGGTTCTCCTCCACCACGTGGGTGAGCGAATGGTGAATGAAGGCGACCATGAACGGGCTCGCGTCGCGCACCCGGATCGCTGGCCTTCCGCGCAAGCTGAAGAACTGCGGCCAGTCTCCCGGATAGTCGCGAACGGTCTCGCCGTCCACGAGGATCGCGAGCGGCTCCTGGACCTGTTGGGCGCGGAGGAACGCGAGCGCCCGTCCTATCGGCGCGGCCGCGTCTTCGGCCGCCGCCGCGGGCCACGCCAGGCCGAGAGCCAGAGCGAACGCCAGACCGCGTGCCCGGATCGGGAGAGGGGTGCTCATGTCGTTTCCTCCCGGGCAATCATAACGTGCTAGCGTGGTTCGACGCATGAAGCTCGCGGAGATCGTCGGGACGTCGAGCCGCCTCTCCGAAACCCGGAGCCGGCTGGAGAAAATGACCCTCCTCGGCGAGATCCTCGGCCGCGCGCCCGTCGACGAAGTGCGCCTCGTGGTCTCGTGCCTGTCCGGCCGGCTGCCCCGAGGGCGTCTCGGCGTCGGGTACGCCACTCTCCAGGACGTGCGTCGGGTCGGAGCGGCTTCGACGCCGTCGCTCGACCTCGGCGAAGTCGACGGGATCCTCGCGGAGCTCGAGAATGTCGGCGGCACGGGCTCGAGCGCGGCACGGCTCGAGATTCTGCGCGGCCTCTACCGCCGGGCCACGGAAGAGGAGCAGGACTTTCTCAGCCGCCTCCTGCTCGAGGATTTGAGACAAGGCTCGCTCGAAGGGGTCATGCTGGAGGCGATCGCGAAAGCCGCAAAGACGCCGACGGAGGACCTGCGCCGGGCGTTCATGCTCTCGGGGGACCTCGGTCTCGTCGCCCGCGCGGCGCTGCCGG
>DAISKN010000588.1:0-4684 GCA_036820975.1 Acidobacteriota bacterium
CAGCGCCAGGACCGCGAACCCAAGGAGGAGCTGCGCCAGCAGCCGGGGACGCCCGATCGCCTGGGAGAAGACCTCGTCCATGTTCCTGAGATCGATGATCGGAAGAGAGGCGTCTTTGGACGCCACCACCCGCTGGATGTTCGTCGCGAGCGCGTCCACGGGCACGTCGGTGCGCAGCACCACGTTGAGGTTTCTGTCCGCGAATCTGAGGGCTCTCCCGAGCTGTTCGGTGTGGAAATAGAGCTCGGTTCCCGTCTTCTTGTCGACGCCGCCTTGCTTGACGTCCTTGACCACCCCCACCACGGTGAGCCAGGGCAGCTCTCCGAAGCCCGGCCTGACCCGGCGGCCCAAGGGACTCGTCCCCGGCCAGAACGTCGCGGCCATCGTCTCGTTCACCAGAACCACGAGATCGCCGCCCTCGTCGGAGGGCTGGAACGAGCGCCCTTCGACGATGGGGATGCCCATTGCCTCGGTGTAGCCCGTCGACGTGGACTGCCAGTAGTCCACGTTCTCGAGGGGTCCCTGGCCGTCGGTCTGCTGGTAATCCTCGATGTCGGTGTCGTTCGCGTTGACCTGCCGCAGCGGCGGCAGCCCGTTGACGACGGCAGCCGCCTGCACTCCGGGAATCGAGCCCAGCTCCTCGAGGAGCCGGGAGTAGAACGCCCAGACTTCCTCGGGACCCGGGTAGGAGGGCTCCGGAAGGTCCAGCTCGAAAGTCACGAGGCCGGAGCGATCGAAGCCGGCATCGACCCGCGTCAGGTTCCACACCGTCCGAACCATGAGAGCGGCGCCGGTGACCAGCACCACGGCGAGGGCCACCTCGGAGGCGACGAGGAATCGCCGCAGGAGGCGGCGGCCAGACGTCGCGCTTCTCTGGCCCGCTTCCCGAAGGGTCGTGGTGAGCGAGCTTCCCCGCAAGTGGATGAGCGGCGCGAGACCAAAAACGATCGAAGTCGCCAATGCGACCGCCACCATGAAGGAGAGCGCGTCCCCGTCGACGCGAACCTCCCCCGCCCGAGGAAGAGCGTCGGGAAACGCGGCGACGAGAGCTCTCAGGCCGACACGAGCGAGGACGACGCCGACGGCGCCGCCGAGAAGGGAAAGAATCAGACCCTCGGCGAGGAACTGCCGGGCGAGCCTCAGACCGCCGGCCCCGAGCGCGGAGCGAATCGCGAACTCCTTCTGCCGGGACTCCGCGCGCGCCAGGAGCAGGTTGGCCAGGTTCGCGCAGGCGATGAGGAGCACGAAACCGACCGCCGCCTGGAGCGCCCAGATCGCCGTCCGGGCGTCGCCGACCACTTCGTCCTGCAAGGGATCGATGCGCAGCCGATGATTGACCGGGTCGGGAGCGTGGAAGTCTTTGCCCGGCCAGTCCACGAGAAGGGTCTCGAGCTCGGCGCGGGCCGCCTCGATTCCGACGCCGGGCGCAAGGCGTCCGATGAGGTAGAGGTAGTGATTCCCGCGGTTTTGACGGTTGGCGGGGTCGATCGAAACGGGGACGAACGCCTCGACCGGCTCCGTCGCGAGACCGAACCCTTCCGGCATCACTCCCGCGACCGTCGTCTTCTGTCCATCGATCTCGATGGTCTCTCCCACCAGGGACGGGTCTCCCGCGAAGACAGACTTCCAGAGCTCATGGGTCAGCACGGCGACGGGAGGAGCCCCGGGAAGGGTCTCCTCGGGACGTATCGTACGTCCCAGGAGGGGCGCCACTCCGAGGGCGTCGAAGAAGTCTGCGTTGACTCGAGCGCCCCGGATCCTCCGGGGACGTTCTCGAGTCCCAAGGTTCGATTCGCCCGTGGTATAGGCGCCGAGCACTTGAAAGGACCGGCTGCGCTCCTGGAGCTCGAGGAACTCCGGTGGCGATACCCAGAACTGATCGAATCCCATCTGCGGGAACTGGGTCGTCACCAGCACGAGATTCTCGGGCTCCGGGTATGCGAGGGGCTTCAAGAGCACGCCGTTGACGATGGCGAAGATCGCGGTATTTGCGCCGATCCCGAGGGCGAGGGTCAAAACGGCCACGAGCGCGAATCCCGGCGCCCGCAGCAGGTTCCGAAGCGTGTGACCAAAATCCTGCATCCAGGAGTCCATAAAGTGCACCTCTTCCGCTCAGCACTTCGACGGAAGTCTCGCGCCAAAGGTTCCCTCCGTGAACCGGGTCCGATATCATTCCGGCCATGAGAAATATCGCTCTCCTCGTCTTCGGGCTCGCGCTCGGCTCCTGCGGCGGGCGCCACCCTGAAGGCCTCCCCGCGGATACGGTACTCATCCATGGGAAGATCGCTATCGTCGACGACGCATTCACCGTAGTCGAGGCACTCGCCATCCGCGACGGCAGAGTCGCCGCGGTCGGAACGACAAGGGAGATCGAAGCGCTTCGAGGCGACCGGACGCGCGTCATCGACCTGAAGGGCCGAACGGTGCTCCCGGGTTTCTACGACTCGCACCTCCACGTCCGCGCCGATCCCCCGCGGAGCGTGGACCTCGGCGACGCCCGCTCTGTCGAGGGGATCCAGGAGAAGGTCCGCAGGAAGGCGGAGGAGCTGGGCCCAGGAGAATGGGTCACCGGCTGGGACTGGGCGGAGGACGACCTTCAGGAGAAGCGCCGCCCCACGCGCCTCGACCTCGACGCCGCGGCGCCCGACAACCCGGTGACGCTCACCCGCGCCGGCGGACACAGCTCGATCGCGAACAGCATGGCGCTCTCGATCGCGGGGATCTCCCGCTCCACCCCCGACCCACCGCGCGGGATCATCGACAAGGACGAGAACGGCGAGCCCACGGGCTGGATCCGGGAGCGGGCGCAGACGCTTCTATGGGACCACGTTCCCGAAGCGACGGAGACGGAGCTCCGGGAGTCGCTCGTAAGAAGCCTGAAAGAGCTTCTGAAGCTCGGCATCACGAGCTTCAACGACGCCGGGGTCGTCGTCGATTACCTTACCCGGTTTCAGGACGTTTACGCCGAGCATGGCCCCGAGCTCCCGCGGGCGACGCTCCAGGTGCGTCTTCCCCGCGACGAGCCCGTCGACGAGATGCTCGCGGTCCTGAAAGGCATTCCGTTCCACACCGGCCTCGGAAACGACCGCATCAAGATCGGCGCGATCAAGCTCTCGGTCGACGGCGGCTACACCGGCTCCGCCGCCTATACCCTCGTGCCTTACAAGGGACGACCGGACTTCTATGGGAGCCTGTTCTTGAAGGAAGCAGAGCTCACGCGCCTGGTGCGCGAAGCCCATCTTCGCGGCTGGCAGCTGGGCGTGCATACCATCGGAGACGGCGCGATCGAGATCGCGGTGGACGCCTTCGCCCGGGTCCTCGAGGAAAGCCCGAGGCCGAATCACCGTCATTACCTGAACCACATGACGGTCAAGCCGTCGGAGGCAACGCTCGCTCGAATCAGAGCACTCGGGCTGGTGGTCGCCCAGCAGCCGTCCTTCACCTACACTCTCGAAGGGCCGTACACCGACAACCTCGAAGGTGAGCGCCTCGAGAGGGTGAACCCGCTCGCGAGCCTTTCGAAGCTCGGGATCCCCGTGGGCCTGGGCAACGACAACCTCCCCATCGGACCTCTCCACAGCCTCTACGCCGCCGTGGCCCGCAAGGGAAAGTCCGGCCGGGTCTTCGGGGCGGACGAAGCGGTGACGATCCAGGAAGCGATCCGCGGCTACACCCGCGGCTCGGCCTACGTGACCTTCGACGAGAACGTCAAGGGCTCTCTCGAGCCGGGGATGCTCGCGGACCTCGTCGTTCTCTCCGAGGACATCCTCACCATCGATCCCGAGCGCATTCTGGAGATCGAGGTGGTGTCCACCATGGTGGGTGGAGACATCCTTTGGGGGGGGTTGGAAGAGTAGGCGACCTACCCTCGCGTCCGGGAGAGCAGGCTTGCTTCATCCGCCCCGATCACCGCCTGATACCGTCCGAGCGGGTCTTTCTCGCGGTTCGGCTCCAAGCCGCGCGGTCGTCGCGAGGGGCGTCAGGCCATCGTTTGCCGGCTGATGAATTCGTCGATTCCTGCGGACCTTTGGGACGAGAAGCGAAGTGTCGCGTCCGTCACTTCTTCTTCTTTTCTTTTTCCTTCTCTTTCTCCGCCTTGGTCGCGTCCAGGTAGTGTTGCCGGTCGCGATAGTAGTCGTCGAGAGCGTGCTCCGATGACAACGGGCTCAGGTAATGCTTCTCGGTCAGCCCCTCCTCGTTCATCGCCAGCCCCGTCAGGCACGCATTGACGACGTGCGCACTGTTGAGCGAAGTGGTGTAGGTCGGATCCAGGGCAGGATGAAATTCGACCAGGTCGAAACCCACCACATTGGACTCGGCACACAGACGGCGCACGACAGTAATCGCTTCGCGCATGGTCAGCCCGCCTGGAACCGGCGTGCCCGTAGCTACGGTGAATGCGGGATCGATGACGTCGATGTCGAAAGAGATGTGGAGCTTCCGCCCTTCTTCACTGGCCTCGGCGACGACCCGGTCGAGGACAGCGTCCCATCCCCGGCGCTCGATCTCGGCCATGGTGTGATAACGCATGCCCTTTTCCCGCATCCAGTTGAATCCCGACTTGTCGGGTCCGGCCGAGCGCAGCCCGACCTGGATGTAGTCCGCGGCGCGCAGGTGGCCTTCATTGATGAGGCGAAACACGGGGTATCCATGACTGATGAGGTGGCTTCCGCCCCACCACGCA
>DAISKN010000589.1:0-4676 GCA_036820975.1 Acidobacteriota bacterium
GCGGGCGCGCTGTCCTCGGCGCTCCGGCACATGGGCCCGACCGTATCGAGGCTCCAGGCCGCGGGCATGACGCCGTGGCGGCTCACGCGCCCGTAGGTCGGACGGAGTCCGGTGACGCCGCAGATGCGGGAAGGTCCCATGATGGATCCCAAGGTCTCGGTGCCGAGGGAAAAGCCGACGAGGCCCGCCGCCGTCGCCGAGCCCGGACCCGCCGAGGAGCCGCCCGAGCCTTCCTCCGGATTCCACGGGTTTCGGGTGCGGCCGCCGAACCAGCGGTCGCCTCTCGCGAGCTCGCCCGTCGTCAGCTTGGCGACGAGCACCGATCCGGCTTTCTCGAGCCGCGTCATGACGGTCGCGTCCATGTCGATCACCTGATCGCGAAACGCTTCCGAGCCCCACGTGGTCTTGTAGCCGCTCTTGGCGATCAGGTCTTTCGCTCCCCAGGGAATTCCGTGGAGCGGTCCCCGATATCGCCCGGCGGCGATCTCCTCATCCGCGAGGCGGGCCTGCTCCCGTGCAAGATCCTCGGTGAGCGTGATGACGCACTGAAGCCTCGGGTCGTGGCGTTTCAGCCGGTCGAGGTAGAGCTTCGTCAGCTCGCGAGAGCTCACCTGGCGCGACTCGACGAGCGACGCGAGATGGGTGACGGGCCAGAAGGCGACGTCTTCGAGGTTTTCCGGACGAGACACCCTCGGAACTGCGCTCGGACGAAACGGGCGGCGCTGACCGGCGACCGGAGCGCTCCCCGGCACGACGGGGTTGAAGTACAGGGGAGGAGCAACCGTGACGGGAAGGTCCACCGCGCGCGTCTTCTCGTAATTGGCGAGGTTCTTGTTCACGGCAGCGAGCATCTCGCGCCGTTCCTCCTCCGTGAGATCCACTCCCGCGACCCGCGCCGCGTCGGCGAGCATGAGCTCGCTCACCTCCGCTTCACCGGACTGCTGGAGCCGGGCCCAGAGGACCCCGGGCAGGAGACTGGAACCGGCGAAAGCCAGAAGAAAACGCCGCCGCGCCTCTTGGTCGATCACGAGAGCACCTCCGTGCGGCCGCAGTGTAAATCAAGATATGCTCCGACCTGGGAGGCTTTCATGACGCGTCTCGTTCTTCTCGCTGCCTCGCTCGGGGTCTCCCTCACGGCTCACGCGGCCGAGGACGACCTGGAGACGAGCGTCGCCCTCATGGCCAAGGTCGGCTCCTCGTCTTCTCCGAGCTTCTCGCCCGATGGAGGCCGGATCGCTTTCCTCTCGAACCTGAGCGGATCGCCGCAGGTGTGGATCGCCTCCTCGGCCGGCGGGTGGCCGTCGATGGTCACGGCGCTGGAGGATCCGGTGGGGGGAGTCGCGTGGTCGCCGGACGGAGAGTGGCTCGCGATCTCGGTCGCGCCCGGCGGAGGCATGAACCAGCAGGTCTACCTCGTCCGGCCGGACGGGACGGAGCTGCGCCGCCTCACCGACGGCGGCCGGGAGAACAACTGGCTCGGGGATTGGAGCGCCGACGGGAATGCGCTGACGTTCGCATCCAACCGCGCGAATCCCGAAGCCATGGATGCCTACCTCTACGAAATGGCGAGCGGGGCTTCTTCGCTGGTCGCGAAAAACCCGGGTGTCGGGTATCTGCTGGACGTCAGCGGGGACGATCGGTTCGCGGTGTTGTACCGCCAGAAGACGCGCGGTGACAACGACCTTTTCCTCGTCGAGATGACCGGGGGCGGTGAGACGCTCTTGACGCCCCACGATCCGCCGGGACAGTTCGGCTCGGCGGTCTTCTCTCCCGATGGACGAACCATCTACCTGTCGACGAACGGCGGACTCGACCGTACCGCCTTCGCCCGGGTCAAGCTTTCGGGAGGAGTGGGCGCGGTCGAGGTGCTGGCATCGCGCGACGACGCCGAGCTCCAGGAGTTTGCGCTCACCGACGATGGCGCGACAACGGCGCTCTTGTGGAACGTCGCTGGGAGGAGCGAGCTTTCGTTTCTCGACCTCGCGTCGCTGGACGAGATCCCCGGGCCGAAGCTCCCGGCGCAAATCGCTTCGGGGCTGACGTTCTCGACCGACGGGGCGCGGCTCGCCTTTACCGCGTCCGGAGCGGCGTCGCCCCCGAACGTGTGGGTGCTGGAGCGCGGAAGAGGCCTGGTTCAGGTCACCGACAGCCCGCACGCGGGAATCGCCCTCGCGAATCTCGTCGAGCCCGAGCTCGTGCGCTATCCCGCGCACGATGGACTCGAGCTCTCCGCGTGGCTCTATCGACCGAAGAGAGCCTCGGGCCCCGGTCCGATGGTTCTGAGCTTTCACGGCGGTCCGGAAGGACAGGAGCGGCCCGCTTTCAACAGCACCTATCAAGCGCTCCTGGCGCGCGGAATAGGAGTACTCGCGCCGAACGTGCGCGGCTCGTCGGGATTCGGCAAGAAGTTCGTGAACCTCGACAACGGCGCGCTTCGCGTCAACGGAGTAAAGGACATCGATTCCTCGGTCGCTCATGTCGTGGGCGCGGGGATCGCCGACCCCAAGCGCCTCGGCGTCATGGGCGGCTCCTACGGAGGCTACATGGTGATGGCGGCTCTCACGGAGTACCCCGAGACGTTCGCCGCGGGAGCGAACCTCTTCGGTGTCGTCAACTTCGAGACGTTCTTCGCCCGGACCGAGCCGTGGATGGCGTCGATCTCGAAAGTCGAGTACGGCGATCCGGAAATCGAGGCGGAGATGCTCCGAAGCCTTTCGCCCATCCACAAGATCGATCGGGTGAAGGCGCCGACCATCGTCCTCCACGGGGCGAACGATACGAACGTGCCCCTGGTGGAGGCCGAACAGGTGGTCGAGAGCCTGAAGAAGAGGGGAGTGCCGGTCGAGTACGTGCTGTTCCCCGACGAGGGCCACGGCTTTCGAAAGACCCCGAACCGCATCCGGTCGACGGTCTCGATCGTCCGCTGGTTCGAGAAGTACCTGAAATCATGAGCACCGCGGGAATGCACCCGAGGGAAATGCGGGAGCTCATTCGCCGGGGAGAGTGGACCGGCCCCACGGTCGGATGCAGCGACGGCTACGTCCAGGCGAACCTCGTGGTCCTGCCGCAGCGGCTCGCGGGAGATTTCTTTCTCTTCTGCGAGCGGAACCCCGGGCCTTGTCCTCTGCTCGAAGCGACGAGGCCGGGCGAGTACGAGCCCATCGACACGGCGCCGGGGGCGGACCTTCGAACGGATCTTCCGCGCTATCGAGTCTACGAGGGCGGCTCGCTCCAGGCGGAAGTCGGAAGCCTTCTTCGCATCTGGAACGAAGACCTCGTGGCCTTTCTCCTCGGCTGCAGCTTCACCTTCGACGACCTCCTGGTGAAAGCGGGAATTCCGGTGCGCCATCGGGAAGAAGGGCGGAACGTCTCGATGTACGTGACCAGCCGGGCCTGTGCTCCCGCCGGCCCGTTCTCCGGTCCCCTCGTCGTCTCGATGCGTCCGATTCCCGCCGGTCTCGTCGCGCGCGCGACCGAGATCACCGCGAAGCTCCCCCTCGCGCACGGCGCCCCGGTCCACGTGGGAGATCCTCACGCGATCGGAATCGCCGACCTGAGTCGACCGGATTTCGGCGACAGCGTCACCGTGGCGCCAGGCGAGGTTCCCGTTTTCTGGGCCTGCGGCGTCACTCCCCAGGCGGTGGCCATGGAGGCGAAGGCGGAGCTGATGTTAACCCACGCGCCCGGGCACATGTTCCTCACCGACCTGACCCTCGCGGAGTAGGATGGGATCGCGATGATCTCCTCGGTCGTTCTCGCCGCGAGTCTCTCCATCCTCGGACAGCCGGTGCCCGAGTGGCCGGCGAAGGCTTCGGAAAAATGGGTTCAGGGCGGACCGCTCACGCTCGCGGACCTTCGCGGGAAAGTCGTTTTGATCCGTTTCTTCATGGACGCGGACTGCCCTCTCTGTCGTGGCACCGCTCCGGCGCTGAACGAGTTTCATGAGCTCTTCTCTTCTCGCGGCCTGGTGGTGCTGGGGATGTATACCCCCAAGCCCCGGCCGCGAGCGGTGACGGTCGAGCGCGTGCGCGAGTACGTCGAGGCCTATGGGTTCCAGTTTCCCGTCGCCGTGGACGATGACTGGAGCGCCCTCCGGCGCCTCTGGCTCGACCGCGTGCCGGATGCCGACTACACCTCCGCCTCGCTCCTCATCGATCGAAACGGGATCCTGCGGCACGTCCACGAAGGAGGGCTCTTCGCGAAAGACGCAGGGGGGGCCGAAGCGCGGCGAGGTTACGAGGCGATGCGGGCGGCGATCGAAAGGCTCCTCGCGGAGCCCTGAGCGACGTTCGGGTACACTCAGAGCGGAGGGATCCTCATGCGCCATCTGATTGGGATCGCCGTGCTTCTCCTATGGGCCCCCGCTCTCTTCGCTCAAGCCGAGGCGCCTCTTCCCGTTCGGAAGGTCGTCCTCTACAAGAACGGCGTCGGCTACTTCGAACACCGGGGGCAGACCCGCGCCGCCGGGCCGGTGGCCATCGAGCTTCCGAGCTCGCAGCTCGACGACGTCTTGAAATCGCTCACGGTGATCGACCTCGGAGGGGGCGGCCAGGTAGCCGGAGTTGAACAGACGGGTGAACAAGGTCTCGGCCACCGGGCGGCGGGTGTAGAACGACACGCCGGGGTCGGCGCGCAGGATTCCTTTTTGCAGCGGGATGTACTGCTGCGGCGCGCCC
>DAISKN010000590.1:0-4674 GCA_036820975.1 Acidobacteriota bacterium
CGGTCTCGGTGGCGCTCCTGATCGCCTCCAGAAATCTCGTCCGGGCCCTTTTGAAGATTCAGGCGATCGATCCCGGGTTTCGCACGAGCGACGTCGTGGCGCTGCAAACGCCTTTGTCGACCTCCCGGTACGAGAAGACCGAGCGCCGTGCCGCCCTCTACGCCCGGGTCCTCTCCCACGTGCGCTCCTTCCCCGGCGTCCGGAGCGCCGCCTTCACCAGCTTCCTCCCCATGGTCACTCAAGGCGGGATCTGGGAGGTCGAGATCCCCGGGCTTCCCGTGGGGAAGGACGTTCCCGAGACCGCGAGCCTCCGGTTCGCGACCCCCGACTTCTTCTCGACGCTCGGGATTCCACTCCGGCGCGGCCGGGACGTCGCCGAATCCGACACCCTTGACGCTCCTCTGGTGGCGGTGGTGAGCGAGTCCTTCGCCCGCCGCTACTGGCCGGACCAGGATCCTCTCGGGAGGAGCTTCGGGTTCGCGTTCGCCGAACGGACGGTAGTGGGGGTGGTGGGCGACATCCGCGTTCGAGGCCTCGAGCGGACGAGCGAGCCCCAGGTGTACCTGCCCTATCGACAAGTGCAGGATCAATGGCTTCTGGGCTACGCTCCGAAAGAGCTGGTCCTGCGGCTCGAGCCGGGAGGAATGGACCGAGCCCCCATCCTCGCCATGGTGAGAAAGGCTCTTCACGAAGCGGACCCGGAGCTGCCGCTGTCCGAAATGCGAACGCTCGAGGATGTGATCGACGCCCAGACGGCGCCGCGACTCATTCAGGCGCGTGTGGTCGGCGCCTTCGCCGCTCTCTCGATTCTTCTGTCCGCTGTGGGAATCTACGGACTCCTCTCCTTCGCCGTCGCCCGGAGGCGGGCGGAGATCGGCCTTCGCATGGCGTTCGGGGCGCGCTCCTCCGACATCCTGAAGATGGTGTTCGGGGAAGCCGTGCTCCTCGCGCTCCTGGGAAGTTTCCTGGGCGTTATCCTCGGCTACGCCGCGGCGCGCTCGCTCGAAGCCCTCCTCGCGGGCGTCGAGCCGGGAGATACGCTCACGTACGCTCTGACAGCCGCCATCGCCCTCGCGATGACGATCGCGGGAAGCCTGGTTCCCGCGCTTCGTGCGGTTCGATTCGACCCCGTCCGTTGCATCCGCGCGGAATAAACACGCGGGCCACTCTCTCGTCAACGAGGTGTCGCGGAGGCGCTTTCGATCTCGAACGACTCGCGGGCCGACGAATCAGATGTCCGCGGGACGGTAGCAGTCCAGCTCTTTCACCCTTTCGAAATCCGGATCGGACGAAGCGATGGCGGTGACGTTTCTCTCCAAAGCGGTTGCGGCTGCGAGCGAATCGTTCACGAGCAGGCCGCACTCGGTTCTCAGCCGGCCCGAGCGAAGAAACACACCGAGGTCGAGCGGCAGGACCTCAATCGACATCAGCGGTATCCTCTCGACCTGTTGCTGATAAGTCTGAAGCTTCGCCACGATCTCCGGCCTCTCGCGGAGCTTCTTGGCGACGTTGCCCGGGGTGATCAACCGTCGGGTAACCGCTTCGATCGTCATCAATCGGTGGGCCACCTCGGCAACGGTCACAATCGAGGTCAGCGCCTTGACGTCTGCCCGCTCGCATCGTTCGAGAAAACTGCGGCATTCCATGGAGACTCCAGTGAAGTGGTAAATGAAGATGGGGGCGTCTACGAAGATTCTGAGGCTCGACCCGATGTCCTCAAGCGTCAAGAATCGATTCCTCATCCTCGAGAAGGCGTTTCACCTCTTCACGCTCCATCGGTAGCGCGCCCCAGCTTTCGCCGACGACGTTCCCGGTGCCGATTCCCCGCCCCTTGGTACGCAAGTAGAGCTCGAGAGCCTCCCTCACGACTTCACTGATTTGCTTGCCCGTTCGCGCCGACTCCATCTTCACCTCACGAAAGAGCGCACTTTCCAACACGGTGCTCACCTTCTGCCTCACGTCAATATGATAACCAGAAAGGAAGATGACATCAAGACCTTGCTGGGGGACGTCTTTGCGAGTTCCGTGGGCTTCATCGCGCTCTTTCCTCCCTCCCCGCGGCCCGGGGAGGAGTACCCACGCCACCCGGCCCTATTTCCGAATCGCGGGTGGATCTATGATGAGCCGCATGCGTCGTAGAGTCTTGCTCAAGTCAGGCGCCCTGGCCGCGCTCGGGCTCGGATTCGGGGCCTGCGCATCCCGAGAAATCCGAAACGCCGACGTGGCCTCCCGTCGCCCGCCGCTCCGACTCACGCCTCCGGAGCTCTCCTGGGATCGCATCATCCGGACCACCATCGGCCTGAGGCCGCACCGTCCGTCGGGCTTCGTCCTTCGCGCCGAGAAGATCGACGGGAAGACCGTTATCCACGACTATGGCCACGGCGGCGCCGGCATGTCGCTCTCCTGGGGAACGGGGCAGATCGCCGCGGAGCTCGCCCTCGACCATTCGAGCCGTCGGGCGGCGGTTCTCGGCTGCGGCGCCGTCGGCCTCACCTGCGCGCGACAGCTCCAGCGCCGCGGCTTCGAGGTCGTCATCTACGCCATGGCCGTCCCGCCCGACACGACGTCGAACATGTCGCTCGCCGGGTTCACCCCGACCTCGGGCCTTCTCGAGTTCCGCCTCCGCACCCCCGAGTGGGAGGAGCAGTTCCGCCGCGCCGTGACCCTCGCGTACCGGCAGCTACAGCTCCTCGTGGGGCCGCGCTACGGCATCTCCTGGATCCACAACTACACGCCGACGAACGACGAGCACGCGGCCTCGGGCTCTTTCCAGCTCCTCCCGAAGGAAGTCCAGACCGGCCAGACGCTGCTTTCGCCCGGCGAGCACCCGTTCCCGACGAAGTACGCCGTCGAGAGCTCGATGATGAGGATCGAGCCCTCGATCTATCTCGAAGCCCTCCTGGCGGACTTCCACCTCTTCGGCGGCCGAATCGTCATCCGAAAGCTCGACACCATCTACGACCTGATGTCCCTGAGCGAGTCGCTGATCTTCAACTGCACCGGCCTCGGCGCCAAGAGCCTCTTCGAAGACGAGGAGCTGGTTCCGCTGAAGGGACAGCTCACCGTCGCCATCCCGCAGCCGGAGGTGAGCTACGGAACGAACGGAGGCCTTCGGACGCCGAGCGCCATGCCGGGTATTGGAATCCACATGATGCCGCGCTCCGACGGAATCATCCTCGGAGGAACGTCGGAGAAGGGCGTCTGGACGCTGGACGTCAACGAGGAGGAGAAGAAGCGCATCGTGGAGGGACACATCGAGCTCTACCAGGCGATGCGGAGGAGCTAACCAGCCGGATGGATCCGGCATCTTCGCTTTCGAAGTGGTCGGATGGAACCCGTCGTGGGTTCTGGCGTCGTAGTTGTATACTTCCTCCTCCAGGGAGGAGAAGCCATGAAGCGAATGTTCCTGTTCTCGGCGGTGTTCGCGGCTCTGTTGTCGACGACCGGCTCTTCGACGAGGGCCGAGCCGACGTCGCTCTACAACACCGCCAAACAGAAGCTTCTCAGCGGAAAGCCCATCGTGGGCGGGACGATCTACACCGCGGACCCGAACATCTACTGCGCCATGGCGGAGGCGGGCTTCGATTTCCTTTGGATCGAGATGCAGCACAGCCCGCTCACGTTCTCGGAAGTGGCCACGATGATCAAAGCCTGCAAGGGCGCACCCGCGATTCCCTTCATCCGCGTGCCCGACGCGACGGAGGGCGACATCCAGAAGGCGACGGACGTCGGCGCCCTCGGGATCATCGTGCCCATGGTCGAGAGCGTTTCGGAGGCTGAGGCCGCGGTGCAGTACGCGAAGTATCCTCCCATCGGCCGGAGGAGCCAGGGCGGAGGCCAGTACGGGGAGCTCTGGGGAGGCGACTACCGCAAGAGCGCCAACGAGAACATCATGGTGGTGGCGATGATCGAATCGCCGAATGCCGCGGCGATCGCCGACAAGATCGCGGCGGTGCCCGGAGTCGACGTGGTCTTCGCCGCCAGCGGAGACCTCGGAAGCTTCACCGGCTACGCCATGGAAGATCCCCGCTACGAGGCGGTGATCCAGAAGATCCACGACGACACCCTCGCCGCGGGCAAGAAGCTCGGCGGCCCGTTCACCTGGCACGACCGCAAAGGCTTCACGTTCTTCCAGGCCGCGGGCGAGGCCGCTCTCATCAAGGCCGGCGCGAAGGCGATGTTCGAGAACGCCAAGCGCCTGTACGAATACTGATGGCGGCGCAGGCGAAGGTCGGCCGCAACGACCGCTGCCCCTGCGGGAGCGGGAAGAAGTACAAGAACTGCTGCGCCGACAAGGTGGCGAGGAAGATGAGCCCCGCGGGCTGGGCCGCGATCGTCGCCCTGGCGGCCGCGGCCGGGGTTCTCGTCATGCTCATCGTCAACGCGGCGCGGGGGGGCGGGACGGCGGTTCCCCTCTCTGGAGTCTGTCCGCCGGGGCAGGTCTACGAGCCGGCGACGGGCCACTGCCACTGAACACGAAGAAGGCCAGCAGCCAGGCGCCAAGGGCGATCAAGGCGTCGGTTACGTCGGGCGAGCGTCCTGGAAGGAACTGCTGCACCCACTCGAGCGCCATCACTCCCGAAAAGACCAGAACCGCGCCCACCGCTGCGGCTCGCCGCGGCTCGATGTTTCGCCTCCCGCTGACGACGAACGCGAGCGCGAGAAACGGCCACG